>NZ_CP101830.1:300000-510436 GCF_031202855.1 Pelagibacterium sp. H642
GCCGCGACGGTGAGCCTGCCGGCCGTCGCTCTGATCGGTCCTGGCGCTGAGCACCAGCATCTAAATCTCATGAAGGCCGGTATCGACGATACCTTCGTTAGGCCCATGGCCCCACGCAAGCTCATCGATTTTCTGAACGGGCTGGCTGGGCCGGTCGCGGGAAAGCAAGATCCGCGCATCGGCGAAGGCCTACTTGCTCACGGCGACATCACCATCGATCTAAAAGCCCACAAGGTGGCGCGCGGGGGCCACGAGATCCATCTCGGACCGATTGAATTTCGGCTTTTGCGGCATCTGATCGAACATGCGGGCCAGATCTGTTCTCGCGATGCGCTTGTTGCGGCCGGATGGCAAAAAGGCAGGTTCGTCGATCGACGGACGGTCAATGTTCATATCGGACGCCTCCGCCGGGCCCTGGGACAAAGTGGCGGCGATGTCATTCGCACCGTGCGATCGGCTGGCTACCTGCTCGAGGGCGCGGGAGAAAGAGGTGCTCGCGGGCAGGATCGGCCGGCAGGATAAATCCGAGATGGATATTGTCATCAGCAATGCTGCGATCATTACCGGAGACGGCGAGACATTTTGGCCCCGCGGCCAGGTTGCGATTTCCTCAGATCGTATCGCCGCGATCGTTGAGGGGCATGACGAGGATCTTAACGCTCGCGGCACCCTCAGGATCGATGCCAAGGGGGCAATCGTTTTTCCCGGTATCATCAATGGTCACGCCCATGGCTGCGCCCATGGACCGGCCATGCCCAGCGGCTCCCCCGCGTTCCCGCAGGCCGATATAGACTACTTTCGAAACCGGCATCTGCTTGCGGGAACCACAACGCTCGTCAATGTTTGCGGACTTGCGCTGCCCGAAGAGATTGACGGGGGATCAGGCGCTTCTCATCCGCTTCAGGTCTATGTAACGAGCGCCCATACACCATCCGCGATCGCCGCCGCGGACGCGGTGGATGGCGCCGGGCTAAGCGGCCGGCACCGAGAAATGAATCTCGATCGGGCCATCGCCTTGGGCGCAATCGCCCTTGGGGAAGGTGGTGGCGGCCAGACACTTGGTGGCGGCGCTCAGGACTATGCCTTTCTGCCTCGAGCCATCCTACGCGACACCGGGGTATCGGTTGCACCACGCGACGCCAAGAGTCTCAAAGACGCGTTGCTGGGGCGCGCCCTGGACAGAGCTGATCGACCACCCGACAGCACTTTCGTGGCGCTGTGCAAAAAACTCGATCTCCTCCGTCACAGCACGGTCGACGCTGTCGCTGACATCATTAAAAATACAGTGATGAAATCGGTGGTTCCAGCGCGACGGGGCCTGGCCGAACTGGCGCAAGCTTCCTCGCGAACAGGGCTGCCCGCCATTTTACACACCGCAGCGCCCTCAGCAAAAACCGTGATCGACCTGGCGCGATCATTGCCAACCAGCCGTTTGATTGCTGCCCATTGCAACCATCCCTCTTGTACGCCTGAGCAGGCCGTTGCGACGGCGCGGAGCTTACGCGAGCTAGGGGTTACCATCGACGTCTCGACACTCGATTGCATAGTCACCCATTGGCGCAACACGGCCGAAAACCTTGACGCGCTGATCGGTGAGGGACTGGTTGATACGCTCTCGACCGATTTTGCCGGAGGCCACTGGGACGGGATTCTCGAAGCGGTGCACCGCATGATCGTCAAGGGACATTTATCGGCTCCTCAGGCCATTGCGCTTGCAACGGGGAACGTTGCCCGACTGTTTCCAGCTTTCCATGATCGTGGGCTTTTGAGCGTTGGCAAGCGCGCCGACATCACGATTGCCGATAGGCACAATCTGAGCCGTGTGCGCCATGTGATCATCGGCGGAAAACGCATTATCCAAGATGGGGCGAACGTTGCGACATCGTCATCGCTGATTCATTAGTGCCAAGAAAGGCAAGGAAATCGCCTTCTGGCTTCCCAAAGATCTCGAGAAATCGGTCGCACTGGGCATCGGGAATGCGTCCTTTGGCGATGGCGCGGAACTTTTCAGAGAGCTCAGATCGGCCCAGATGGGCCTGAGGGGCAGTCGTCGACGAGCCCAATGTCTCCCCTGACTCGAGGGTAACTTGCAACCGAGCGAGCGTTTGCCCCGGAAATCGCCGGTCAAGATCGGAGGATGATCTGAGGTGAGTTCGGGCAGCGAGTTCACAAATGGCTTGGTCTGCCAACAGCTCCTCAGAGATCGGGGACAATGCTCGCTGTCCGCGGAGAATCAAGGCTGCAAGGCAGAAGGGTAGACTGAACTGGACATCGACCAGATTGTCCGGCCGCGCTTTGTTGGCCAATTTCAGGGCCCAACCGAATGTCATCACATCGATGCGAGCAATCGTTTGCGGGTCGATGTTGGCCCCATGTGAGATCGCGTCCCACGCCGCTAGGGCAGGGTGGATATAGCGGCAGCAGGCATGCTGTTTGAAATAGGTATCTAAAATGAGGGCAGGTTCGCCTCCCCAGGAGAGGAGGGGCTCGGGATCGAAATGGGAGGCATGATCGAAAAGATCGAGAGGACCGGTATAACCCAGCCGCGACAAATCAACCGCCATCATCGCTTGTAAAGTACTCAGCGGAATGCCCTCTTTGGCCCAATTGCCGGTTTCTCTTGCATAGCCGGAACTGCCATTTGCCAATTGGTTGGGCGCCCAAACGCCAGCAATGGCTAAGGCATGCGCCAACTGCTCGGCCGAAAGCCGACCGAGGCGACCGCAAGCGGCCACAACGCCGAACCCGGCCCACCGGCCGGACTGGTGCGTTTGGGTTTTTTCGTGCCGCTGGGCCGATGCGGCACGGATCGCCACTTCGTACCCGATGGCGATCGCCGTCAGGATCTCCCGAGTTGATGTGCTCTGGGTAGCTGCCTTTGCGAGCACGGCGGGGATAATCGCCGAGCCGGGATGACCTCGGGCTAGCCGGTGACCATCATCGAAATCGAGACAAGATGCGGCGACCGAGTTGCACAATGCCGCACCAGGAGCACTCAGAGTTCGGGATGAAAACCAGATGGGGGCGCTGCCGCGTCCGAACGTCCCTAATGCAACGTTTTGCGCCGCCCTGCTTGGGACCGCATCAACTCCCGCCAGGGCTGCGGCCAAATTGTCGAGAACGCAGTCCTCGGTCTTGCTGACCAACTCCGAAGACATGACCTCTGACCGATAGCTCGATATCTGGTGGGAGAGCCGAAGCGCTATCGGCACTGCCGCTCCTGCAGTCCCGCTCATGACCCGTGCTCACTTAGCTCACGAGCTGGGCGTTGCGCTCGAAGAGCTTCGTAGAGGTAAGCGGCGACGTAAAGGTCGAGGCTTGGCAGCCCGACGCAGGTAATATGCACTGGCCGCTCTATTGGCACACTTCCCTCAACAAGGTCGGCGAGACCGGCTATGCCCAGAAGTGGCCCTTGGGTCTCAAGCGAGGTTCCGCGTGCGGAAAACAAAAGGGAGAGCGACTGGGAGTTTCGCTGACTGACCATTGCTACGTCGTCACAGACAAGGGTTCCATGACGCAGCATCTGTGTCAGATAACTGGCGGGAGTTTCATCACCACCCAGGTGCAAGACCACCGCCCTTGCATTTGGCTGATTTGCGGAAAAGACTGGACTTTTCGCATTTGAGGCGGTGACCACGAGGTCAGCCTCGGCCAACCTGGCGTTGTCGCCCACGGCCATGAGGGGCAAATCGGTATGCGCGAGAGAGCGGACAAAGGCTTGAGCTGTCCCTAGCGATTGCGTTTTCACCCATACGGCATCGATGGATTTGCCGTAATTGGCCCAGAGCGAGAGTGCAATGTTTCGTGCGACAGGGCCGCCGCCGAACATAAAAACCTTGATGGGGTCACGCTCGGCGAAGATGGCATCGGCAACGATGCTGCCATAGGTGCCGGTTCGCGCGGCCGACAGCCCGGTGCCCTCGAAAAGGCAGAGGGGCCGCATGGTGAACTTGTCGAGCAGAACGACGATCGAGGCCGATCGGGCCAGTCCGAAATGCCGATTGATTGCATTGGCGCCGACGATCTTGACGGCGGCATAGTCGGGACCGATTGCAGACAGTGCCGAGAGCTTCCATCCCAAACGCTCGGATCCAAACGCACCTCTGAGTTGCGAAAATTCATCCCTTTGCCACAAATCGGCTTCGCGCGGATGAAGGACGGACTTTTTACCGAAGGTTTTTCCCAGATGCAGATCGCGCCACATGCGCTTGGCAATGCCGTGAAGGACGACCGGATTCGGATCGAGTCCAGCGGCTTCGAGTTCTGTCCAGGACATGAACGGCGGCAGGTGCGGGGTCAACGGGGTCGGCATGGTGGGATCCTTCAGGCTCTCATGGGAGAAGGATGCGCCGCAATCGCCTTGGGAAGAAGCCAAACTTTGGCAAAATCGGAAGCGACGGATGCCCCATCATGCCGTCAAAGAAGGCAAAGCGGGTGCCGAGACGGCGCCCCCCGTTATCGCCCGACGATTGATCCTTAGAACGGCTAACCCTCCGCACTCATGGCTATGCCCTATGATGCTTTTGTTCCTGATGGCCTACCAAACGAACGCTGTCGGAATCTCTAGCAGCCTTCCAGAGGGGTCCAGACACAATGCAGTGGACCTCCTCTCTGATGTCGACGGGGTATGGGGTGCATAACAGCAGGCTTATTGGCCTCGATTGAAAGCTCGTTTCCATCGAACGGCCCCTCAAGATCAGAACGTCGGCTCGAGAGAAAGGCGGACGCGTTTACGACGGCGAGGGCCAATAAGACTGATCTCAGTGTTACCGCATCGATGCTCGTACCGAGCGCCTTAAGCCTTCGACGCGGGGCGAACCGCTCCGGCAGGGTTGGCGTCTGCTGCGTGCGGTCCTATCCTGTGTGAGCTAGGGCCCGTCCAATACTGATGCGGAGATCCGACGAGGAGAACGGTTTGGCCAAAACGGGCGCATCAATGCATTCGGGTGGTAAATCGGAAGCGACATAGCCCGTAAGAAATAGGATCGGAATTCCAATCTGCTTGCAAAACGTGGCTATCGCCATGCTGTTGGAAGCTCCCAACTTCACATCCAACAAGGCCAGGTCCGGCGTTCGGGCTTTCAGAAGTTCGAGTGCCGCCGATTCATTTTGGGCTGTTCCTTGTACGCTCCACCCAAGATCTTGAATTTCGGACACGATCATCATCGCAATAAGCGGATCGTCCTCGACAACGATGGCGGTTTGGGCCTTTGCTTGCTCCATCCGGTCCTGCCTTCGTAAGGTTGTTAGGCGACCATAATAGCGAAGAGATCGAAAGGCCTGATTTGGGTCAGCCAGCGTACACAGATCGTGCTTCCGCCAATTTTTGCGCATAGGATCGGTTATCGTTCGCAAATGATATGGGCGCGAACGGCTAGGAGTTTTGCACTCTTGCCCCAACCACGTGAGGGGCCATTGTGCTTCAGCAGCATTCGATCAGAAACAAGATACTTTCGACCATTTCTCCGGCCGATTTCAATCGCCTACGGGACTCGCTAGAGCTGGTTTCGCTCCAAAAAGGTTTCCACATCGCGCGAGTAGACAAGCCCTTGGATGGCGTTTTTTTCCCTGAGTCTGGCCTGGGGTCCATCATTGTGGTTTCTCCCGAAGGTCACCGTGCGGAGGCAGGGATATTCGGTCGTGACGCCTTTTCTCCGACCGCGGCGATGGTGGGCATCGACATCAGCGCTCATGACATCGTTGTCCAGGGGCAGGGCGAGGCATACCGGATGTCGCCGACCCGACTCCGGGAATGTCTTGTTCTGTGTTCGTCATTGCGCGAAGTTCTGGAGCGTTACGTGCACAATCTGGCTACGCAGATCTCGTTCACCGCTCTTTCAAATGCCGTTCATCTTGTCGATGAACGGCTCGCCCGGTGGTTGCTAATGTGCCATGATCGGTCCGATGGTGACGAAATGGTCCTCACTCACGAGTTCATAGCACTTATGCTTGCTGTGCGGCGGCCAAGCGTCACGACTTCCCTCCACGTCCTGGAAGGCAACGGCTTTATCCGCGCAGAGAGAGGTTACGTGACCATCCGGAACCGCGAGGCCCTTGAGGAATTCGCAGCCGATGCTTATGGCAAGCCCGAGGAAGAGTACCGTCGGCTGATGAGCGCTCCGACCCGGAAGGTGCATGGCTGACAAACTCCAATGACCAGCCCCTATCCTGGCATTGCCTTGCCCCAAGAGGATAGTTGGCGGGCTTCGCCAATCTTGCGACGAGCTTGCCGAGGTCCTTGTTGGACTCGGAGCTTGAACATCAGCCAATGATTAAGTGCATCGCGGGTCATGTCCGACCGGGGATCCTATTGATTTGCTTTGAAAGGCGCCTTTGGGTGCTGTTTGAAGGCACCGCGCGGTCTCTGTGACTTGGTTCCACTCGGCCGAAAATTCTCTATGAAGAAGCGAGTGATTCAGAAGATCTTTCACACGCTGTTGCTATTTGACGTGGGCGTACCCATATTGGGTGTACGTTTCCAGCCGTCTTCGGCTACCTGATCACCGGCATGGCCGGATTGCTTGGCTAACCCTCGATTCTTGCGAACGTGCCGACCCCGCGCTGTTGCGGGGCGGAAATCCGCTCGTGCATCGCTTCGAGCCAACCAAACAGGTATTCCCATGATTAATGGCACCGTCAAGTTCTTCAATTCCACCAAAGGCTTCGGCTTCATTTCGCCGGCCGATGGCTCCAAGGACGCATTCGTCCACATCTCCGCTGTCGAACAGGCCGGCCTGTCCGGTCTCGCCGAAGGTCAGAAGGTCTCCTACGATCTTCAGCAGGGTCGTGATGGCAAGTCGTCTGCGACCAATCTTCAGCTCGCCAACTAATGGAACGGGCCGCTCCAGTGCGGCCCTTCTCCTCGTTAGGAGTTAACATGACAAGCACACTCCGTGCAGTTGCTGAAAGTCGTTTTGCAGCTATCAAAGGCGGGAAGAAACCGCCATGAGTAGCGTTGAAACCGAGCTTCGCGAAACCCGAGAAAAAACCGCTCGCTTGAAAGCGCTCAGGCTTGCGGGCGAAGCGCAGGTCAACCTCGAGCATACGTCAAAGCTCAGGACGAGGCGAAAAGTATCCGCGGCTGTGGCGAGCTGAATATTTCTCCCAGGACTGAACAAGCCTTCGGACTTATTGAAAGGACAGTATCGTGAACTTCGATCTACTCTCCGCTTCCAAGATAATCGCTTATCCCAAGGGTATCGCTGAGCGGCCACCGACTTTTGATAAGCACGTTTATCCCCGCCTGGCGCGTGCACTCTCGACCATGTCGAAGAAGGAAAGAGCATTGATGAAGGTCATCCGATGACGCAGAAAGAAACTCTCGGCTACCTTCCTTTCAGTTTGTTTATATGGCTGGGGTTCATCTGTTCTATATCCGTCGTGGTCTATGCCGTAGGTGTAAATGGCGTTTGGTAACCTATGGGCCTAGGCCATCGAGATGGCAGGCAGATGAACGCTTGGGTCAGCCTCCCTGCATTGTTTTCAATTCGCGGGGCGCCTACATATAGGCTTGGCTTGAGTGTAGATTTGGCCCTGGGCTATCCAAGGTAAGCGTCTCCGCTGTCCGCTCTCGCCGGAGCACTTTCATGTTCAAATATGATGTGTCGGGATCGGTGAATTCGATCCGCGCCAAATCTGCCTTACGCCAGGCCGCGCTCACGGAGTGGCCAAACCTCTCGGAAATCGACCTCGATTTGCTTGAAAGAGAATTGGATCTGGTCGATGCGGTGCGCACCCAAACCGGCCGAACAACGGCCGAGGCCAAACAAGTGGTCAGAAACTGGATGGAACGCCACGGTCTTCCGCCTGTGGACGCGGAGCAACTGCATAACGGCAGTGCCCATGATTGGGAAAAGCAAGGGAAATCTATTCGTCCGCGCGGACCATCACTCTATCGGCGTTAAAAAGGAGGCGTCTGGTGGCCACTGGAACCGTCAAGTTTTACGATCAATCTCAAGGATATGGGACAATTGAGCCGAGCGATCATGGCCATGATGTTCATGTTCCTTGGGAAGCAATAGAGCGGGCGGGCTGGGCATTGCTCAACGTTGGTCAACGTTTGAGCTATGATGTGGCCCTTAATGCTACGGGTTGGCCTATTGCGGCCAACCTGAGCGTGATTCATTAGCCGGCAAACCTTTGCTTCCATCTCCGGCAGCGGATCAGACTTAGCTCTGTCACATTTGTTGATGATCGGCTTGCCTAGCGATCACTCGATGGCGGTCGCCGGTCAGCCTTTGGGCGACGCACGCGACGCGGGTGGTGCTCCTCGGCATCTGGCTCGGGGAAATCAATATAAGGATCTGGATCGTCGCGCGTCATTGTTAAAATCCGAGCAGTGGCCGTGCAGCTAGCACAAGGCTCGCAACGATTCCAAGACCACCGGCGATCAGAAGCAGACGCGCGAACAAAGTCATGCAGGAAAGGTGCTTCATGGAGCTGTTCGGCGCAATGGGGAAATAGCCCGGTTGCCTCTGACCTTGTAAACGGCGCATTCGAGAACCATGTACCCAAAAGACGCGCCGACCACGGCAGCCGTTTTGATTCTCCCAGACAGAATCGATTTTCACCAGTGCCTCGCCCGATGCGGCTTGAGGCACTTTAACATGGCCGGGTCATTGCCCGGCAAAGGAACTATGACAAATATAGAAATGAACGCCCGCGCGGCCCTTTATCTGGGCAGCGACTGGCACAGTGCAAAACAAGAGGGGGCTCGAGAATTCCCTACAGCGGCCAAGGCAGTCCGCTTCGCAATGGAAGAGGCGGCGCCTGTCAGCCTAAAGGGCGCCCGCATGATCGTTGGCGAGCGATGGTTCGCCGGCAACGCTATCGCGGATCTATACCGCAGCTCCGAATATCCGTTTGAGCGCAAAGTCACACGGAAATATCGACCCTCCAGGACAGCGCGGCGGTTGCACAAGCTCAATAGCTAATAACCGCGCCCGATGCCCCACACTTGCCGCAATTGTTCACGACACCGTGACACACCCATTGCGGCGGACACTCCCGCTAAGGGTGAACCGGTCTGCCTTTGAGCCCCCAACCTCGGCAGACCGGTTTTCGCATCAGTCGGCGCACCACCACTCCTCACCATCTGGCCACCATCGCGCCAAGCGCTCTTCTACAAGCCATTCGCCGACATCACGACCGCCAATCCTGATGGTGGCCAATGTTCGCCCGTTGCGGTCCATACCGACACGCTCGATGGTCCACTCGTTGTCGTTGAGCAGTTCGCGCAGCCTCGCGCTCGCCTGGGTGGCCAGGGCCTTCTCCTGGTCACCACCGCAGATATTTGTTTGCGGCTCTGGCGTGTCGAAGCCCTCGAGGCGAATGTTCTCGCCATTGAGCCAAAGCGTGTCGCCGTCAACGATACAGGTTTTGTCCGGCGTGTTGCGCTGGTTCGGCGTGCACACATCGAGGATAGGTTGCGCCTGGGCTGGCAAGATGCTGATCCAACCCAGGGCCAAGCCAACAATCATCGCATTCCGTACCATAGGCGCTCCAGCAGATAATCCATGACTGCTGCGATGATCCGCAGCAACAGCTTCCATTCTTTGAGGTGCATAACCGCTCTCCATCGAAGGTCAATGGAGGCAGGATAGCCGAGGCGGGAAGGTGGGGGATAAGTTCGATCGGCGCCGAACAGACCCAGATCCATGTGAACTACGGGGAGATTACCTGCCCCTATCTTCACGATGGATTGTAAGGCTGTCTTTTTCGGCAAAGGAGGAGGCATTCGCACGATCGATCACCCATTCGCACAAGCCTCTGAGCCCGAGCGGTTGCAGCGTTGGATCACGACCCCGGCCTGAGCCGTGCATCGAGCGGCTAGTCCCGGCTATTAGGTCGCGATTAAGCGGTGAAAAAAGGTCCGACCGAAGCCGAGCCTCTCCCCCAAACCACCAGCCCCCGTGCTAAAGCGGGGGGGCAGGGTTCTCTTAGTAGTGGAAGTTCAGACCGACGCGAGCGATGTGAGCTTCGGCGTGGACGTCAACGCCATCGAAGTCAACGGCTAGAACGAGTGAGCCGCTCATCGGGGAGCTGGAGCGGACGCGATGAGCGGCTATAGGGTGCTAGCAACCAGGGAGATCCCGCGAGACGGTTGCCTCGATTCACATCTGACAGAGGGCAAAAGAAAGCCCCGCCGGAGCGGGGTTGGTATATGCTTCGTACTTGGTAGCTCACATGGCGAGCCGCGCGGGTTCCTCTGCTGCGAACTCGGCGTTGAGTTGACGGAGTGCCTCCACCATTTCAACCGGCTTGGAATTGATCAGCAGCAGGTAAGCGCGGAGCGCCTGTACGGGCCGGGAGCGCCCCTGTTCCCACTGCTTCAATTGGTCAAAACCAAAGCCGAACGTGGACGCGAAGTCCTTCTGCGACAAACCGGTGCGCGCGCGAATAGCCTTAACATCGATCTCGGCAGGCACATGAAGCTTATAGGGTTCGGCCTCGCCACGGGCGACGGCCAAAGCCTCATTTAACCCCTCCGCGATCTGATCGAATACCTGTTTGCTCATGCTCTGTCTCCTGCTGCCAGCGCCATAACCCGCTGCGCATATTCTTCTACTATTAGCCCGGAAAGCTTTTTCAATCCGTTTCGTTCCGCCTTAGACAGGCTGACTTTCTGGCTTTTCCCGAAAACAGTGATCAGGAAAACCGGAAGACCATCCCCCGTGTACAGGGTGATAGTCCTGACGCCGCCGCTCTTACCTTTATTGTTCCCTCGAATGGCGAAACGAACTTTTCGGCACCCCCCAGTGCCTTCCATTTCGTCGCCCGCGTCCGGATTGGCGGCGAGATAGTCAATCAGTTCGGCAACGTCTTCGTTGGACATGCCACAAGCCTTGGCGGCTTTTCTAAACGAGTCGAGTTCGCAGACCGTTTGCATGGGTCCATATGTGCGTAGATTACGCACCTTGTCAACGGTCAGTTGCGCACAGCCGCGTGATCCTTCCCGCTTACCATGTTGTTGGCTGCAAATTCACGACCCGCCCCCGCGGGCCCCCATGGTGTTTGCCGTCTGCGTAGTCAAATCGCCAGCATAGTTTGGGCAATGTTGCCGGTTATGTTGGTATGCCGAATTAAATGCCCGCGGCTCAGCCTCCATTTATCGCAGCGCCACCCACCAATGCGCGGCAACGCCGCGCCACAGCCTTTCTGGCTCCTAGGTTGGCTCGAAAACTATGTCTCGGATACTGGGAATTTGATCAAGCAGTGCGCCATCGATCACGCCCGATTCTGCGAAGGGTGAGTTCTGGCGTGCGGGTCAAATCCCGTCTTTCCGAGTTTCGTCCAGACGCCTGTGTTCAGCGTCCTCGCACTTGAGCTATGGGCCAGCGTCATGTTGCTGCAAAACGAGCGTGGTCTTGGCTTGAAAAACGGCACGCTCGGCGCCATCGAACAGGTGAGCATACAGAGCATGCCGCCTACACGGCACGAGCCGGATGGAAGGACACATTATGCCGCAAACGGATTGTCTTGACGTTGTCTGGCGATTGGCAAGATACGTTGAGGAGATAACGCCATGACCACACGCATCACCCGCACCGAAAAGCTCGATCTTCGCCTGACGGCGGAGGCCAAGCGTACCCTTGCCGCCGCCGCGCAGGCACAACGCCGCTCGTTGAGCGAGTTTGTGCTTGAAAGCGCGCTTGGCCGCGCCGAGGAAGCCCTTGCCGACCGGCGCGTTTTCCAGCTTCCGCCAAAGAAATGGGGAACCTTTGTTGCCGCGCTGGACGCCCCGCCGCGTGATCTGCCGTGCCTGCGCAAGCTGCTGAATGAGCCGAGCGTCTTTTCGGACGATAATCGTTCGTGATGGGCTTTTGCATCGAGAAGCTGCATCGCCGCCATGAAGTCGAGAGCTTCAACTGCGGCGAGGAAGCCCTAAATCGATTTCTGGTCCGCTTTGCCGAACCAGATGGCGAACGCCTCGCAGGCCTATATCGCCCTTTCGGACGACGCCATCGTCGGTTTCTATACTCTCGTTGTCGGCGAAGTTCGCTACGATGAGGCCCCCGAGCGGCTGACCACGGGACTAGCCCGGCATCCCGTGCCGGTGATGCTGCTGGCCCGGCTCGGCGTCAGCGAGGCGTGGCAGGGCAAGAGGATCGGCGCGGGGTTGTTACGCGATGCCGTTCTGCGGACGCTGCAAGTGGCCGACATTGCCGGTGTCCGCGCGCTCGTGATTCACGCCAAGAACGACGCAGCACGGACGTTCTATGAGCGGTTCGACTTCCAGCCGTCCCCCACCGATCCGCTGCATCTGTTCGCACTCATCAAGGATTTGAGGAACCTCTAGACAGGAAGGAGGCCGCCGCCATGACACGTGCAGCCCTTTGCGCCCGCTATTGCTGGCGAAAATCGCGGTGAGTTCACGCCAAGCCAGCGGCGAGTTGCTCGGCATCCTCGACTTCGTTGACGCAGAACCTAGGCAACGACCGGGGGACGTTAGGACAAAAGTAAAGCCAGCCCGCGCTTTGCGGCAACTCAGATGCGGCAGAAGCCTGCTCGCTTGGCCAAGATGGCAAAACTGGTGCCATGAGAGGGATTCTGGCCGGATCGGTGCTTGCTTCGATCCCTGCGCTCGAGTTTATGTCTATATGTCTTGGTGTACAGGGCCATCAGCTCGGCAGGTGCCGCACCGGGCAAGCGGCTTACGGTGAGCCTGCATGGGGATGAGCGCGCGAACCTTTTGAACGCGTTCGGGGTCTAGTTCGGCCACAACGATGGCCTCCCCGTCATTGGCCCGGGCGATGATCTGTCCCCACGGGTCACAGACGAGGGTATCGCCAAAGCACTCCCGCGTTTCACCACCGGCCGCTCGATAGGGCCCCCATTGTCCGCAGGCCAGAAAATAGGATTGGAACTCGATGGCCCGCGATCGGCACAACACCTCCCAATGGTCGCGCCCGGTTTCCACGGTGAACGCCGCTGGCAGGACCAGGACATCGGCCCCTAGATGCGCCAATTGCCAGAAGAGGTTGGAAAATCTCAAATCGTAGCAGATGACGCAGCCGATCCTGAACCCCATGTAGTCATAGACGAACACCCCCGAGCCGGGGGCGACTGTCTCGGACTCCCCATAACTTCGCCCTGCCGGGGTTGTGATGTCGAACAGATGGAGCTTGCGGTAGCGACCAACTTCGCCGCCCGTTTCGTTGAAAACGACTGTGGTGTTATAGATTTTCCCGCTGTCAGGAATTTTTTCGAGAATGCTGCCCGCATGGATCCACACACGGTGCTCGGCCGCAAAGCGCGAGAGCATTGTATAGGCTTGCCCGCCGGGCACGCTGTCTGCAGCCTCAAGTTTTTGCGCAGGGGTTCCCCCCGACCAATCGAAGTGTTCGGGTAAAACAATGAGGTCAGGGCGGTGCGCAGCCACGGCGTCTGACATGAGTTCAAGCGCCCGGCGTAAATTGTGCACCCGATCGGGCTGAGAGTTCATCTGAATCAGGGCGACCTTCATTTGCCGTTCTCCGCATCAAAGTCAAAGATGGATTTTCCCGCTTCAAGGTGGGGCCGGAGCGTGATCGAACGACGCTGCCGGGTGAGCGCTTGATGGGCCAGCCGATGCATGCGGACCGGATCGGCGAGAAAGATCCCGCTTGAATCGGCCAGCACGCAATAGCCTGGGAGCACCGCCGCGCCGCCGCAGGCAACAGGCTCATTGATGGCGCCACCGATCGAAATGTGCCGCGAGGTTGTCCTTGCCGATACGCCGCGGCACCAGACGGGGAGACCATTTTCGATGATCTCGTCGGGATCGGTGCACGGACCATCAACGATGATGGCGGCGGCCCCTTTGGCCTTTGCCGCCGCCGTCACGCCGCCGCCGACGCAGGCCAGTCCATCCCCATCGACCCTGGCGACCACAAGGATATCGCCAGGCTCCAGGCGATCGATCGCCATATAGATGACCTTGCCATCCCGCCCCGGAGCGGCAACAGTGACCGCCCTGCCGACGGCACGGGCCGGGAACACCGGTCGAATGTCGTTGGCGAGAAACCCCCAATGTTCGACATGGCCGATGGTGGCGGTCTCAACCTGCCCGAGAAGGTCAACCAGGTCAGGCTCGAGCGGGGCGGGGTGGTTGGCGATGTGGTAGTGGTCCTGCGTCATGGGATCGTTGCGCCTGCGATCAAACCGGCCGCTCACCGGCGGTCGTGGTGCGGTGCATGATGCGGATCGAATTGGGATCAAAGGAATCGCGGCGGTGCATGGTGCAGCGGTTGTCCCACATCATGATGTCGCCAGCGTCCCACTTTTGAACAAAGACTTCGTGGGTGCCGGTTGTGTGCTTCCAAAGCTGGGCGAGCAGGTCATCGCTTTCATCGAGCGGCATCCCAACGATCCAGGCGCCTTCCGAGGTTCCACCCAGATAGAGCGCCTTGCGCCCGGTCTCCCCGTGCGTTCGCACGAGCGGATGCACAATGCCCTGCCATTCGCGGAAGTCTTCGGATTTGGGTTCGGCCTTGCCCAGGCGGAGCTTGCCGGTCTTGTCGTAGACGTTTTGAAAAAAGATCTGCCGTCCGGTGACACTCTCGCGCAGGTGGCCGGGTAGGGTATCATAGGCGCGGTAGGTAGAGAGGAAATAGGTGTCGCCTCCCGAGGCTGGCACTTGGACGGCGCGTAGGATCGCGCCGGCCGGCGGCCGCTCGTAAAACCATGTGTCGGTATGCCAGGTGGCTTCGCTGTTGCCCATCGCCCCGCTCGGCTTGCCACCCTTCATGGCGTTGGAGATCACCAAAATCTCCGGATGGGTCGGATGGCCGCCCTCCTGGAGCTGTTTGGGATGAATGACGAATTCGCCGAAATGCCGCGAAAAATCGACTTGCTGGGCATCACTGATATTGGCGTCGCGAAAGCGGATCACCCCGTGCTGAAGCCACAGCTGGCGGACAATGGCGATGTCGTCCGATGAATAAGAATTAAAATCAAACCCCTCGATATCAGCGCAGACATTGCTTTCGTGCTGAACCGACTTGATCCTGTTTTTGGTGAGCATATTGGTTCTCCTTGGCTCGGCCGACTGTTGCGGCCAATAAGAGGGTACGGCGATGGGCGCGGGTCGATCCAATATCAATGCAAAGAGATTGATAGTGGGAACCAATCAATTCATGCGGCCAACAAGTGAATGGCCTTGGGATCGACGGTAAGTTCGATATGCTCATTGACCGAGAGCTGGGATGCCCGCGCTGCGCTGATCAAGGCTTTGAAAATGGTGCCGCTTGGGTGGCGTCCCCACACTTCCAAATAGGCTCCCAGATTGACGATCTTGACGATGGTGACAGCAAGGACATTGGTCGGCGGACCGTCGAACTGATTGGTATCGGACCATCTAAGAGCTTCGGGTCGGATACAGCAGAACGCGACATCTCTTTGCTCGACCGGTTCAGCGACGGTGAGATCGAGGCCCGTGTCCAAGATCCTGATCCGGCATCGACTGGCATCGCCGGAAAGCGGGGTCACGCCAAAGATGTTGGATTTGCCGATGAAGTCGGCGACATAGGTTGTCTTGGGTGAGCGGTAGATCTCTCCGGGGGATCCCATCTGGGCGATGACACCATTGTGCATGACGACCACCCGGTCCGACATGGCCATGGCCTCCTCTTGATCGTGGGTGACGTAAACAAAGGTGATCCCCAGATCCTGTTGGACTTCCTTGAGTTCGATCCGCATGGCCTCGCGCAGCTTGAGGTCGAGGTTTGAGAGCGGTTCGTCCAAGAGCAGGAGCGATGGGCGCGGCGCGATGGCTCGGGCTAAAGCGGTGCGCTGCTGCTGGCCGCCGGAAAGCTCCTTAGGGTAGCGATCTTCCAGGCCTTCAAGATGCACGCTCTGGAGCGCTTTTTTCACTTGGGCATCAATTTCGGCTCGAGGCTTGCGCTGCATTTTGAGACCAAAGCCGACATTTTCGGCGACGGTCATGTGCGGGAAAAGCGCATAATTTTGAAACACCAGGCCGATCTGACGGCGTTCGGGTGGAACCCCGGTTTGATCCTTGCCCCGGATGCGGATTTGCCCGCTTGTGGGGTCGGTGAACCCGGCGATCATGTTAAGGGTCGTGGTCTTGCCGCATCCGGACGGTCCCAGAATGGAAACGAATTCGCCATGCGGGATGGCAAGATCGATGTCTTTGACGACTTGGCTGGCCCCATATCTTTTGCTCAGCCCGATCAGTTCGATGTCGCTAATGTTCATTTGCTGCCACCATGGATTTGAGCGGAGAACCCGCCAACTTTTTCAAAGATGAAGATCACGCCCAGAACGAAGATAAGGGACGCCACATTGACCGCGGCGAGCACTGGGTCGAGGCTGTATTCGAGATAGTTGATGACGGTGATCGGAAGGGTGGTTTCGCCCGGGCGCACCAGAAAGACCGATAGGGGGATGTTGTTGAACGAGATGATGAAGGCAAAGGTCATCCCCGAGAACAGCCCCGGCTTGATGATCGGCAAGAGCAGGTAGCGCACGCGCTGGGCCTTGCTCGCACCAAGGCTTTGCCCCGCTCGGTCCAGGTTTTTGTCGAAATTGAACATGGCGGTTGCGATCATGCGCACTGCAAAAGGCAGGGTGAGAATGATGTGGGCGGCAATCAATCCTGGCGTGCCCAGCCAGTGATAGAGCCCTGCCGAAGAGAGAAACAGCACGACCGCAACGCCTTTGACGATTTGGGGTACGGCCAGTGGCGAGAGCAGGAACGACATGATCGCGGCATGGCCGGGGCATTTTTCATAGGCCACGACATAGGCGCCCAGCAGGCCAAGGATTCCGCTGGCAATCGAAACGATGACCGCCAATTGGGCGCTGAGGACGAACGGGTCGATCCAGCGCTGAGCCATCAACTCGCCATACCACCGTATGGTCCAATCCCATGGAATGAGCGTAACAACCGATGTGGGGCTGAGCGAGGCGGCGACCACCACCACCAGGGGAAGGGTGATAAAGGCCAGGATCAGGGTCAAGGAGACCCAGAACAGGCCGGAGACAATCTGGTTCATCGCAACCTTCCTGCTAGACGTGGAGCTTTTTGTGCAGCCGCGCTTCGAGCCGCGATCCGGCAAAGGCGATGGCCAGCATCATGACGAGCAGCACGTTGGCCATGACTGCGGCAAACGACCAGTCGATATAGAAAAGCACCTGTTCGTAGATCATGGTGGCCAGGACCTTGAACCCGGCTCCACCCAGGATCGCTGGTGTCGCATAGGCGCTGGCTGACATGGTAAAGGCGAGCAGGATCGAACTGACGATACCCGGGACAGTTAGCGGCACAACGATGTGGCGCAGCACAGAGACGCGGGAAGCCCCCAGGATCTGAGCCGACTTTTCAAGGTTGGGGTCGACCCCTTGCAGGCTCGTCAGAAGCGAAAGAATGCCAAAGGGTAAAATGACGTGGGTGAGCCCGACCACCACGCCGAACATATTCTTGGCCAGCGGCAGGGGTTCGGCGACCACACCAAGCCAGATCAGGGCGTTGTTGATGAATCCCTGATCCTCAAGGATGATCAGCCAGCCATAGGTCCGCAACACCACACCGGCCAGCTCGGGTGCGATGGCGAGCGCAAACACCACCGGACGCCATCGCGAGCGTGAGCGTGCCAAATAGTACGCCACAGGATAGGCCATGAGCGTCACGCAAATGGCAACAAGCCCGGACATGGCAACGGTGCGAGCGAGACCGGCGAGGGTGAAGGGGTCGCCGAAAAATCGCCCATAGCTGGCCAGTGTAAAGGCGGTCGAGCCCTGTTGCTGGAAACTGAGCCCCACCATCATCCCCATGGGAATGGCAAAGAACACCAAGAGCACGAGCGAGGGCGGAAACAGCGGCAGATATTGGCGCAGAGGGGCCGGGCCAAAGAGCCGGCCTCCCCCTGCTTTAAGAGCAATCGATGACATCAGGGATCACCGCGCCGCCGGCACCACTTCGCGCTCCCAACGCATACCCCATTCGGGCAGGTTGGCAGCGAGCGAACTCAGGTCGGGAAGGTAGAGGCCCTCAAGATCGGCCTGGGTTGTGATCTTGCGTTCACGTGCGGCCTCGGACACTTCGATATCGGTCCTGGCGCTCCCGACCTTGTAGCCCTCGACCCAGCGCTCCTGGCTGGTCTTTTCGAGAAAGAAATTGACGAACTCGAGCGCCAGTTCCTTGTTCTGGGCCCCTACCGGAACGTTGAGCGTAGCGATAAGCGGTACTGATCCTTCTTGGGGCAGCACGTAGTCGACGGGAGCACCGGAATCGACCAGGAGCTGGGCGCGTCCATCCCAGAATGGCATGGCGCTCACCCGGCCGTCACGAATGTAACTTTCAAGAATGGCTGAGGATTGTTCGAACCCGATCGTTTGGCCGGCAAGACGGGTCATCGCGTCGAAACCGGGATCGATATTTGTGTCGAGATCCCCACCATGGATCACCGACATCAGCTGGGTGAGATAGGCTGCCATCACATTGTTGAAGGTGGGCAGGATGATCTTGCCGTCCAGCCGCTCGTCGTAGAGGTCCATCCATGAATCCGGAGCGGTCTCGAACACATCGGTTCGATAGAGGAGGGAAAGGTACTGCAATTCGTGCACCGCACCGCACTCTCCGGCCACTGCACTGATCGCAGGGTTGAGGTGAGCAAGGTTTGGTACAGTCTCGGTTGAAAGCGGCTCGAGCAGGCCGTCGCGGCATCCATCAAGCGATTGCGAGGCTGTCATAACAACGACATCAAACCCCGGTTGGCCGTTGGTCGCCTTGATCTTGGCATAGTCCTGAGAAGACGACCCGACGGCGTCATAGACGACCGAGACGCCGAATTCTTCCTCAAATGGGGTGATGATGGTGTCGCGGATGATTTGCTCGTAGGGACCGCCATAGGAATTGACGATCAATTGCTGCGCCTGTGCCGAGCTCATGGCGCATGACAGCACCGCCAAGGGCAGTGCCAGGTGAAGTCTTTTCATGATGTTCCCCTCTGTTGAAATCAGGAGCGAAGGCTGGCGGGGAACGAAGCCAATTTCCAATATTATTCGACGCATATTTATAATACGGACGAATAAATTGCTTTATGTTCCCACCGAGGACCTTACGCAGCCTCAGTCAATTGCCGACGTGCTGTCGGCACGAAGTCGTTTGAAAGTTTCCAGCCACAGGCGATACCGGGCGTCGTCGCCCTCCTGACGCGCTGCGATGGCGCACCAGGCCGCGATCGTCTGAGCGCGTTCACCAAATATCTGGGCGATTGCCGCGGCGGCGACTGGGGCCGTTAGCTCAAGGCTGCAAAAATCGATTGCTCCACCTGGGGTGGGCGGGCTGAACCAGGGTTCTGTCTCGGACATATCGACTCTCCGTGCGAGAGCCCGGCGCCGAAGGTGGCCGGACGGCTCACACGGCAGGCAAGGGACCTGCTTCGTCCGGAAGCACAATTGACACGCGTCTGAGACAGCGCTGCAAATTAAGCAAAGTTGCGCAATAAAGCTAAGTCTCAGATTTGAGGGGGCTGGCCTGTCTAACACGCATATAGCAAGCCTTTCTATAACTCATCATAGGCCAATTTTGTGAGCGATAGATGCAAATTCTATAACTCATGGATACTCGGATGGCGCCGTTCAGCCCGCGGCGCTAAATGGCAGCGTTCACCCTATTCTGATGTCAGTGCCCAGTATTGACGCGCCTGCGCGGGGGCCTGGAGTTCCACATTCATCCCGCAAATGCCCATCAGACATTGACCTGAAAGTCTGTTCTTTCCTGAGTGACCGCAGCCACCCAAAGCCCTATTCGGAAACGGAGTAGGAGGAAGCACCCGGGCTAGCACCGTTTCCCAAGCTGCTGTTGTCTAGAATTTGCCAACCAGGTTTAGGAAGACGCCGCGGTCATTGAGGGTAAGGTCGCGCAGATCGTCCGAGAAGGATCCGAAGTTGTAGCCAAGGCCGATTTTGAAGTTGTCTCCCAGATGGTGGTAGACGGCGGCCAAGGCCCCATAATCGGTGGTTTCGGCCTCAGGCATGTGCATCACCCGCCCCTCGAGGAGAAGGTCCCAGTTCTTGACCACATGGACGTCGGCCCGCAGCACACCCAGATGGGCCGACGACTGGTGCCAGTCATCGACAAAGCCGGTGTCATCGGTGGCCCGGTTGAGCACTTCGCCGTAGCGGAAGCCATATTTGCCCCCGACCGTGAGCCAGGGCATGAGGTCGTAGTTGACGTCCAGTGACAGGATATGGCTGCGCTGGGCCGGAGCGAGGCTGTCGCCCGTCACCCCGCTGATCAACTGGTTGCCGCCTGGCCGGTCATAAAGCCAGGTGTAGCGGAACAGCGCGTTGAGCCGGTCATGCTCGACGGGACGGTAGGCATAGCCAATCGAGGCTTCGGCATATTCGGTGTCGGTGAACGCGGAGTTGTCCGAGGTCGAATCCGAGAAGACCCCATCGAAGTCGGCCAGAAGCCGCCAATCGTCACTGGTCTGCCACGAAAGGCCCGTGGCAAAAAGATAAGTGTTCTGGTTGCGCGTGCCGTCCGAGGATTCTTCGATCCGAACCTCCCCGCGCGCATGGGCGGCGATGCCCTCGGGCTCGTCCACATAGCTGATCGCCAGCGAAGGGGCGTACCGATTGAAGTCGGCCCGCTCAAGACCGGTGACCGGATCGGTGGTGCTGTCCTCGACCCGCCCGGCCACAAGACCCAGATCAACGGTCCAGAGCGAATCCGGGGTCAGCAGCACGCCATAGGTCTGGGTCAGCGAGCGCTTGTTGCCGTACATATCGTAGCTGTTTTCGGCATAGGTCGAGGCGATCTCATCGAGCCTGCGCTTGAGCCCGAACACCACGGTGCCCCCGTCGTCTCCGATCAGATCGAAGGTTTCGCCAATGTCGAAGGCCCGCGCCGGATCAAGCCGGTAGCCCATATAATAATGCTCATCGGCATTGGGGTCGTAAGTGGCGCCCAAAAGCGCGCCCAGCCCGTGCGTGCCGTACGATATTTCACCGGTAAGCCCGACCGTATCGGTCAGTTGCACCTGGGCGCCCACACCGGCCCGGTCGTTGCGATCGATATCGCCCGAGGTGGCAAGCGTGGTCTGACCAAAGGCATGAAGGATGGTGTCTTCGGACAAGTGATGTTCGATGCGCACACCAGCATCGAGCCGGGACCCGTCATAGCCCGACCGGCCCGATGCAATGGCCCGGGGGGACATGAGTTCGGTGTAGCTCAGCCCAGCCGAGACGTTCCAATAAGGGTCAAGCTGGAAGGCAAGGCTTAAATCGCCATTGCGCTTGATCTGGCCTTCACCATCCTCGTAGTCGTCATAGCCTGCCACCAGTTCGACGCCGTTTTCAAAGGCGATGTCGGCATCAAGACCCCACAGCCACTGATCGGTGTGGATCTGCTGGGTGAGGGTGGAAAACCCTTCTTGCTTGTTCTCGTAGTAAGCTCCAACCGTCCCCTGGGTACCGGTCACCCCAAGATCGGCCAGATCGATCTGGCCGGCCAGCCGCCAGGCAATCGCGGATCTGCTGGCGATCCCTGCAGTCCCATCCTCGCCCCAGGAAAGACCACCGTCCACCGAGTGCGAGAGGCCAAAGCCGGGTCCCTCCGAGCGGGCGATTTCAGCCTCAAGGAACGAGGTTTGCGAATAGCGCAGCGCAATATCGGCGCCAATTCCTGTCTGATCGGCCGGCCCGGTGGTTTCGCTCATCCCCGTCGCCCCGATCCGAAGATGATCGCCAAACCAGTGCTGGAGCCGTCCCCCATAGGCATAGCCATCAAGGTCATCGGCCGCAGGCACGAACTCGTATTGGGCGACAAGAAAGACCTTGTTGCCACCGATCGCCCCATCGCGCACCGGTCCACTGGTCCCGGTCATCCACGCCAGCGGGCTTTTGAGAATGACCACGCCCTGAAGATAGTCGATGCTGTAATCGACCCCATACTGAAGCACCCGGCGCTGCACCACGCGCCCCGAGACCGCATCGCGCACCTCGACGGTGAGCGTTTCTGAACCAACCGAGACGTCCTGGCGGCGCAGAAAATAGGCCGATCCGCCCGTACCCTGGAACTCCTCGCGCTGGGGCAGCGTATCGGGAAGCGCAGCATAGACCGTGGCCTGGGTGCGCCGTTCTCCAAAGCTTGTCGTCTCCTCGGAGCGATAGACGGCGTTGGCCCCATAGAGCGTGCGGTCCGAGCGCAAGAACTCGGTGCCCTCGATGGCCGTCTGATAATTGCCCCACATCACATGACTGTCACCGCGCTCGAGACGCAGATAGAACCGCCCGTCGGTGGGGGCATCCTCGACAATGGTGGAGTCGTCGCCATAGACCGGGTAGTATTCGCTCGGATCAAGGCCACGCAGCAGGTCGCGCGCATTGCGTTCACCCATGCGATCAAAAAGGTGCCCCAGACCTTCCTCGCCGGTGTCGGCGGCAGCGGTCAGGAGATATTCTCCCCGGATCTTGCCCTTGAGATAGAACGCCAGCCGACCGGTGGACCAGACCTCATCATATTCGCCCGGACGCACCGCTTCGATCATATCGTCGCCCGTGCGCGCCCCCACCGTAAGATCGGCGAGCGCCACATAGAACCAATCGTCATAAGGGATGTTGATCTCGCGGGTGAACTGGAGGGCGCTTTTGCCCCCCTCGCCAACAAGGGCAACGTCCACCGAGTGATCGCCCGGGGGCAGGATGCGTTGGGTCACAAAAGCCCGCTCCGCATCAACGGCAATGGTTTCGCCCAGAGCCTGGACGGCATATCCCGCCGGAACGCTGTGGCCATAGACAGTGACCGCTCCGCCATAAACCGAGATATTGCGGACCCCTGTGCGATCCTCATCAAGCTCGGAGGTCTCCAGCCGGCCCGAGGCGTCGAGCCCAGCGCGTCGCTCAACAAGCGGGGCGGGCAAGGTTTCATCGTAGGCGCCCCGGCCATCATAGACACGGAGCACATAGCCAAAACGTTCCGCCTCGGCAGGAACCGTCCATTGCGCACGCCCATTGATGGCAACCGGAACGATGGCGACCGGTGCCGCGCTGGGCCCGGCCTCACGGTCATGGATGCGGATTTCGGCACGGGCGATAAAGCCCGGATAGTTGGCATAGGTGGCAAAACTGATCGTATCGCCTTCCTGGCCGCCGCCCTGGCGCGGTTCGGTCACCACATTGAGCACCGGCTCGGCATCGAGCCCGTCGAACTTGACCCCGATATCGACAGCGCTCAGGCCCAGATCGGTCCGCCGCTGCGCATCGACCGGGCGATCGAGCACGGTGCTTTCCTCGACCGTATCGCCATCGACGCTGATCATGAAGGGAATGGAACCCGCATCGGCCAAAGATTCGGCCTCGGTGTTCTCCCCGATCGGCAGGGTCCCCACCTGACTGGCGTACTGGGCCTGGCCAATCACCTGGGCAGGGCAGTCGCCGGTAGGGCAGGGATTGGTTTGCGCCAGCGCAGGGACGGCCAGCAGCACGCCAGTGGTCAGCGCACTGCCCGATAGCAACCCCCATGAGGGCAAACCGAGCCGACTGGGGATCTTTGCACGACTGGAGGTCATTGGCCCGTCTCCACACGCATTTCGATTTCAAGCCGGTATTGACCCGATGTCGCTCGCCACCTCTCGGCAATAAGCGCTTGCAGGCTCTCGAGGCGATCCTGGGCAAGATCGGGATCTGCGCCCGCCTCGATATAGGTGAGGCGAAGCACCGACTGCTCCTGGGCCAGGAAGCCGATCAAATCGTCGATGCCTCCCTCCCATTCCGGCCGCAGGTCGACGAGGCCAGGCTCGAAAGCCCCATCCTGGAGGTCGAGACGCACGACCCGGCCGATCGATGCGCCGAAGTTGAGCTCGGTCATCTTGCCGGCGGTCAGCCGCACAACGCGCGGATTTTCCGTCGTCAGCCGATAGCCGGTGGGCAGGGTGCGGATGTCGAGCTTGAGGATGAAGTTCGAGCCGATCCGCTGGTCGGGCAGCGCCGCACAGGGCACGCTGAACCGGCCATGGGCGTCGGTGGTGATCAATTCGCCATTGACCGTGGCCAGCCGCACGCCCGGCAGGCCCGGCTCGCCCTCGTCCTGATAGCCGTTGCGGTTGCGGTCATCGAACACGCGCCCGATGATTTCGCTGCAATCGAACACCGGCTCAGCGACAATCTCGACAGTGGCCGTTGCCTCGGGGGCAAGCTGGCGGCCCGTCGAGTCAGTCACTCCGGCACGATTGACGTGTTCGCCCGGTCCGGCCGAACTGAGCGCCAGGGTGCGCAACCGGATCTCGATTTCCCCATTGGCCGGAACCTCGACATTTTCGAAGATGACCTGGCGCCCTTGGACCGTTGGGGTAACCGCAACGTTTCCGATCATTGCCGAGCCCTCCACAAAGCGGAAGCCCGAGGGCAAGGTATCGGTGACGGTCATGCCCCGAGCCGGGGTACTGGCAGCATTGGTGACCCGGATTGTGTAGGCCGCCTGCTCGCCACGCCGGATCACCCGGATATCGGCGATCTTGATCACGGTGATTTCGCTCGGGGCAGCCGGAAGCGCCACGGCGACCGTGCTTTCTGCCGATTCCACCGGCAGACCGGTGATCCGGGTGCCAAAGGCATAGCCGGTTGCCGTCGCGGTGTTTTCAACCCCGTCCTCGACCCCGGCACCATTGTCGATATCGATCTGGGTCAGCGGATAGGTCGCGGTAAAGACCTGCTCCTCGCCCGGCTCGATGGTTGCACCCACCGGATCGAATGCCGACAGGACCTCTTGGGCCGGCTCGTCGTTGAAGGTCGGGCCCCCATCCACCGGCGCCACATCGGCCAGCGGAACGTTGCCGGTGTTGGTGACGGTAAAGGTATAGCGAATGGTTTCGCCCGGATCGGCGACACCGTTGCCATTGGCGTCCTCGAAGGCACCAGCCTTTTCGAGCTCGAGCTCGGGCGCGGGAGCATCAAGGACAACGCACTGGTCGGGCACGTCCTCGCAACTGGGCTCGGGCTTGCGGCCATCATAGGCGATGTTGCGCAGCTCGGTGACGCCCGGATCGAGCGGGTCGTCCACCACCACCTGATAGAGAACCTCCACACTGCCGCCGGCAGGAACGATGATCTCGTTCCAGATCAGCGGATCGCCGATCGTATCGGGCTCCCGATCACTGCCATCAACTGTTGCCGATCCCGCCACATAGGTGGTGTGGTCGTCGATGTTGTCGGCCAGATCGTAAGCGGCCGCCCCGGCGCCCTCATTGGTGAGCGTGACCCGGTAGGTGAGCGTCTCGCCCGGCTCGGCCACATCATCGACAATCCCGCTCTCGTCAGTGAGGGCCTTTAAGGGCACCACGCTGCCGGGAACCGGCACGATCACGCATCCGCCTGGCGTCGGTGTGGTTTCACAATCGGGTGGTGGCGTGCCCCTGCGATAAGCAATATTGCCGATCTGGGTCACCCCCGCCGGGATCGGATCAACCACCGTCACCTGGTAGACAATTTCCGCCGTGCCGCCAGCGGGAACCAGAATGTCGGCCCATTCGAGAGGATCGCCCGCCACATCGGGCTCGCGCGCCACCCCGTCAACGCTGGCCGAACCCGCCACATAGGACGTGTTGGCGTCGATATCGTCGACAAGGTCATAAAGCGCCGCAGCCGATCCGCTGTTGGTCAGGGTCACCGTGTAAGTGAGCGTCTCACCGGGCTCGGCCACCTCCGTGACAATCCCGCTCTCAGCCGTCAGCGCCTTGGAAGGCACCGCCGATCCCAAGGCCGGGGTCGTCACGCACGCATCGGGATAAACCGAACAGTCATCGGTGGCCGCATTGCGGATTTCGCTCACCCCATCGGGGATCGGATCGGCGACCACGACCTGGTAAACAACCTCCACTGTGCCGCCCGCCGGCACGACAAGGTCGTCCCAGTTCAGCGGATCGGTGCCAACCGGTTCGCGCGCCACCCCGTCAACCCGGGCCGACCCCGCCACATAGGCGGTGTTGTCGTCGATGTTGTCGACAAGGTCGTAAAGCGCTGCCGTCCCACTGGCATTGGTCAAGGTCACCGTGTAGGTCAGCGTCTCGCCCGGCTCGGCCACGTCCGCCACCAACCCGTCCTCACCCGTCAGGGCCTTGGAGGGCACCGCAGCCCCCGGCGTCGGGGTCGTCACGCACGCATCAGGATAGGTCGCACAGTCATCGGTGGCCGCATTGTGGATCTCGGTCACCCCATCGGGGATCGGATCGGCAACAATCACCTGATAGACAACCGCAACAGTTCCGCCAGCCGGCACGACGATGTCGTCCCAATTGAGCGGATCAGTCCCAACCGGTTCGCGCGCCACCCCGCCAACCTGCGCCGACCCCGCCACATAGCTGGTGTTGTCGTCGATGTTATCGACAAGGTCGTAAAGCGCTGCCGACCCACTGGCATTGGTCAGGGTCACCGTATAGGTCAGCGTCTCGCCCGGCTCAGCCACGTCATCGACAAGCCCGCTCTCATCCGTCAGGGCCTTGGAAGGCACCGCAGCCCCAGGGGTAGGGGTCGTCACGCACGCATCGGGATAGGTCGCGCAATCGTCGGTCGCCGCGTTGCGGATTGCGGTCACCCCATCGGGGATCGGGTCAGCGACCGTCACCTCGTAGACAACATCGATAGCGCCACCCGCAGGCACCAGGATCGCATCCCAGATCAGCGGGTCAGCGCCAGAGGGCTCGGTCGCCACCCCATCGACGCTCGCCGATCCCGCCACATAGCTGGTGTTGTCGTCGATGTTATCGACAAGCTCATAGAGCGTCGCTCCAGCCCCGCCATTGCTCAGCGTCACCGTATAGGTCAGCGTCTCACCGGGTTCGGCCACCCCATCGATCGCCCCGCTCTCGGCCGTCAGATCCTTGGAAGGGGTGATGGGGCCAGGGGTAGGGGTCGTCACGCACGCATCGGGATTGGCCGCGCAATTATCGGTCGCCGCGTTGCGGATTTCGGTCACTCCATCGGGGATCGGGTCAGCAACCGCCACCTGGTAAACAACATCGATGCTGCCGCCCGCAGGCACCAGGATCGCGTCCCAGGTCAGCGGATCGGTGCCAGAGGGCTCGTTTGCCACCCCATCGACCCTCGCCGTCCCCGTCACATAGCTGGTGTTGTCGTCGATATCGTCGACAAGGTCATAAAGGTTTGCACCGGCCCCGCCATTGGTCAGCGTCACCGTATAGGTCAGCGTCTCACCGGGCTCGGCCACCCCATCGATCGCTCCGCTCTCGGCCGTCAGATCCTTGGTGGGCGTAATAGCGCCCGGCGTCGGGGTCGTCACACAGGCCTGCGGATAGGCCGCGCAATCCTCGGTCGCCGCATTGCGGATCTGGGTAACCGAAGGGTCAAGCGGGTCGGCGACAGTCACCTCATACTCGATGATAACCGTGGCGCCGATGCCGATGGTGACACCCTGCCAGATGAGCGGATCACCCACCACGTCAGGTTCGCGCGGCGCGCCATTGATCGTCGACGAGTTCGCCACATAGCTGGTGTTGTCGTCGAGGTTGTCGAACGGATCGTAGGTGACCTCGAAGGGCTCACGATTTTCGATGGCCAGCCTATAGGTGAGCGTCTCACCGGGCTCGGCCACATCCTCGATATCCCCATCCTCAGCAAACAGCGTCTTGTTGATGTCGACCAGCGGATAGACGTCGCGGTCTCGGGCGGTGTTGTTGGAAAGATCGGTGTCGAATGTAGCCGGCGGGGCTGTCACTGTCGCGGGATTGATGATCTCGCCGGTCGTATCGGCAGCGATCGGCAGGGACAGCGTGAAGGTCACTGACGAGCCCGACGGCAGATCCACCGGAACATCGACAATCGCACCCGAACCGCTCGGAGTACTGCACGACGCCCCGCCAGTGGCGGCGCTGCATGACCAGGTCGCGCTCGAATAGCCGCTCGGCAGCGGGTCGTTGACCAGCGCGCCCACAACATCGGCCGGGCCGTTATTGCTGACCACGATCGTGTAGTCGAGGTTAGCGCCCGGCACATAGGTGTCGCTGCCATTGGTCTTGGTGATCGCCAGATCGGCCTGCTCGGCCGTCGGCACCGTCACGCACGCCCCCGGATTGGCCCCGCAATCCTCGGTCGCCGCGTTCCTGATCTCGGTAACAGATGAGTCGAGCGGGTCAGCAACGAGCACATCATAGATGACCTCAATAGTGCCGTTGGCCGGAACAATGATGTCGTCCCAGGTGATGGGATCGCTGCCCACAGGCTCGCGGGCAATGCCATCAACCGTGGCCGAGCCAGCAACATAGGTCGTGTTGTCATCAATGTTGTCCACCAGGTCATAGACGGCCTGGGTGGCATCGCTGTTGGTCAGCGTCACCGTAAAGGTCAGCGTCTCGCCCGGCTCGGCAAGGCCGTCGATGGTTCCGCTTTCCCCGGTCAAAGCCTTGGACGGGATTGCCGTCCCCGATGCCGGGGTCGTCACACACGCCCCCGGATTGACCGCACAATCCTCGGTGGCCGCATTGCGGATCTCGGTCACGGCCGGATCGAGCGGATCGTCGACAAGGACGTCGTAGACCACAGTGACCGAGCTGCCCGCCGGCACGATGGTCCCGCTCCAGCTCAACGGATCGGTCCCGCTGGGTTCAGCAGCACCGGCCGTTCCCCGCGTCGATCCCGCCACATAGCTGGTGTTGTCATCGATGTTGTCGACAAGGTCATAGACCGCCGGGCTCTCGCCATCATTGGTCAGCGTCAGCGTATAGGTCAGCGTTTCGCCAGGCTCGGCCACATCCGCAATCACCCCGCTTTCGCCCGTCAAAGCCTTTTCGGGCACAAAGTCGTCATTGGTGATCGTGCAGATGGCGTTCTGACCATTGGCCAGCGTCAACTCATTGTCGGCAAGCGGCGTGGCTGTACCGCCATCAACCGCGCAGCTGTAAAGGCTGGGTGCATAGCCGGACAGATTATCCTCGCTAAGCGCATAGGTGCCCGCCGGAACCGAGGCATTGGTCACCGCCGAAGCGCCCATCGGGCCTTCGATCACCTCGGTCAGTGGCGCCTGACCACTGGCCCGGAGCACAAAGTCCGCAACGCTGGCCGCACCGCCATCATCGTTGATAACCTGCTTGCGCAGCGTCAGCTTGGGCTGGCAAATCGCCTCGGTGTTGATCTGCGCCATAAAGGCCTGGGCCCCGGGGCCGGACTTGATGTGCACAATGATCTCATTGAGACCTGTCCGCCAGGCGCCACTCAGCGAGCCATCGGCTCCGCCCGCCGCATTGAAGCCAGCATAAAAATAGGGATCTGAAGCTCCGTAGTTCGAGCGGACCCCCTGGGCCACCCCGTTCACCCAGACCTCGTAAACAGCGTTGTCCGAGTAAAATGTCATATCCAGATCAAGGCTCGTCGGATCGACGGCCGAGTCCAGGTTGAACTGGTAGCGATAGAAAATGTCGTAGTTGACTGCAGTTGGATGTGTCGCGGTCGAGCTGTTCGATATCCAGTTCGCATTGCCAAACGGCGAGGTCATGTACACCGCGGGCGGATTGCTCACCACCGACGCACCGCCCCAGGTCAGGCCCGACGGCGGCGGACCGCTCACCGGGGTCGGCGTCAGAGCAACCTGCCAGTAATTGTCAAAGCCGCTCGTCTTCATCCCGCCAGCGCCGTCAAACGCGGTGTTAAAGTATGAGCCCGACGTCGAACACGACATCGTCTCTGGAGATTGCGGCTCATAGGGCGGGGTCGGTGTCCTCACCGAGCAATCCGTACAATCCTCCGGCACATCACCGCCGCTGATGCGGTTGGTGATCTCGGTAATCCCAAGCGGAATGGGGGCGGCAACCGTCAGGTCGATCGTAACCACAACCTCCCCGCCCACCGGCACCTCGGGCACCGTCAAAAGCACAGTCGAAGCCCCGGCCACCGGGTCGGTGAACCCATCAGCCCCCACAACACGCGTCATCGTCGCGCCGTTGGGAATGTTCTCGATGAACTCGAAATCGCTGAACGCGGCCCCGCTCTCATGGGTGATCGTCACCTCATAGGTCAGGACCTCCCCGGGCTCGGCAACATCGTTGACAGTGATGCTCTCGCCAACCAGCTCCTTGGCAACACTCACAACCGGCTCACCAGGCACATTGGTGAACCGGCACTGGATGTCAGATTGCGGCCGCACATTGGCCGCAGGAATGGAAATCGCTGGCGATGAAAACGCCCCGATAACCGTCGGATTGCCCGTCACACCCGCGTTCTGATCAGTACAGATCGCAGACTCGGCGTCCCATCCTGCCGGAACAACCTCGCTCAGGATAAGCTCACGGCCCGGAACTGCATTATAGGCCGGTGAGGAAACCGAAGTCCCCGCCGTCGTCGTGGTCAGCGTCGTACTCGGCACCACAGCACCATCTGCCTCAACGACATTGGTCATGTCGATCTGGAAGCTGCCCGTGCCATCCTCGCTCACCTTCGAAACCGTCAAACACGACGGGCGCACATAGAGTGCGTTGGAAACATGATCGCCGGAAACAATATTGCTGGTCGTGAGCGTAATAGAGGTGAGGGTGTCAGTAGAGTTTCCTCGCAACGCACCTGCTTGCCTAAGTTCTCCCGAGGGATCGTAGCTCAGCACACCCGTCGAGGGGTTCCAGAGCATCTGGCCCCATGCGTCGGACCTCCAGCCTGGCACGAGAGAGAAGTCGGCCGCATTTGCCGAGCCTCCCGCGACGCCAATGGTGATTCTGGGCGGCGTGGTTCTATACACATCCGCGCCGACATCACCGATGGCAAACTCGATCCAGTTCGCCGGGATAGGCTGCGCGAAAGTCCAGGTAAAAGTGTAATTCCCGCCGTAGGTTGACCATGGACTGTCGGGATTCCATCCATTGGGAGCGCCGGACTTCGTTACCGTTCCGGTGACGGGCATGGGTGCAGTGCTGAACGTCGTATTGCCCAGAATGCGCACGGGCGAGCACATGCCGGAAGTGGGCGGGGGCAATTCGCTGTCGGTATCGCTCGCCGTGTTGTTGCTCATGTCGGCGTCCGGCGAACCAGCCGGCGGGGTCACCGTCGCGGTGTTGGTGAAATTGCCGGTTTGGCTAGCGGGCACGCCGAGGCTGAGTTCATAGGTGACGGAGCTGCCAGCTGGCAAGCTGGCCGTCGTGTCGATCCCGCCCGTGCCGCTCGGCGCACCGCAGATCGCACCACCGGTCTCGCTGCCGCAGGTCCAGTTGGCCGTGGTGACGCCCGCAGGAAGTGAATCCTGCACCCGCGCGCCTGAAACACCAAACGGCCCGTTGTTGCTCACAACAATGCTGTAGGTGGTGTCCAGGCCCGGCGTGTAAGTGGTGACGCCATTGTCTTTCTCGATCTCGAGATCGACAGGGAATTCCATCGGCGACATAGCGCATTTGGCGCCGTCATTGTTGCTAGAACCCGGCAGATCCGAGATCAGCGTCGCCGCGCCAGTGGTCAGATCGAACTGATAGAAACCGCCAGCATTCAAGCCCCCGAAAAGGCCGTTGCTGGCACCGAATAGCGCACCGAACCCGCTGGTCGCCAACCCCGTCGGCCCCACGGAGGTAACCTGACCGTTCGCGGGATCGATCGCATAGAGCGTGAGGGTGAAGTTCTGATTGTCGACCGCATAGAGCAGTCCATTGTGCCATGCCAAATCGGCAACTGAGAGCGTCTGGCTCAAAGGAATGGCAGCGGCCGTTTTCGTCGCCAGGTCGATTCTGTACAGTCCGTTATAGACAGCGTTCGTGCGAACGTAGAAGCTGCCGTCCGGTGCGATCTCAGCCGCATTGTATTCTTGACCGACAACCTGAGGCAGGTTCGTTACCGTGCCCAGATCCGCCACGCTGCCATCACTACCGATGCGCAGAAGATTGTTCGAGGCGGATATCGCATACAGGTAGTTGTCGCTCGGATTATAGGCGACGGCATTGTAGGTGTACGACGAAGTCGATCCAACCGGCTGAACGGTGATGGGGTTGGACGACGTCTGAAATTGGTAGAGCCCCGTGGGCCGGTTTTGCGCCAAAAACATGCGCGAGTCGCACATGCCGAAGCTGGGTTGCGGCGGCGACAACGAATTCGTGTCGGCTGCCGTATTGTTGCTCTCGTCTGCCTCAGTGACTCCCGTAGGTGCGGTCACGACCGCCGTGTTGGTCAAGGTAACGCCGGGATAATCGGCCGGCACTGTCATTTCGAGCGCAAAGGTAACCGAGGAGCCAGCAGGCAGATCGGCGGTCGCGTTGATTGGGCCGGTGCCGTTCGCCACGCCGCACACGCCGCCCCCCGTCGCACTGCCGCACGTCCAGCTAGCAGTGGTAATACCAGCGGGTAGCGGATCGCTGATTTGGGCGCCCGTCGCATCCGAGGGGCCGCTGTTACTGGCGACGATAGTATAGGTGAGATCGGAACCACGCGTGAACGTCGCCGCGCCATCGTCTTTGGTGATTGCCAGGTCAACCGGCGCGGGCACTGTCAACGTCGTGCTGCCCCCCGGGATTAAGTTACCAACATTCGTCGACATGTTGCTGGCATCGTTGGTGTATTCACCGTCGGCCGTTGCAGTAACAGCCACGCTGATCGTGCAAGTGGTTCCAGGCGCGACGCTGATGTTTGAGGCGCGGATAGACGTGTTACCCACCGTAAGGGTCCCACCCGAGCCGTCAGTTACGGTCGGTGCGCCGCAGCTTCCATTGTTGGTCGTGATGGCTGAGGCCACCGTCACGCCGGTCGGCAGGTTGTCGGTGAAATCGAGCGGCGTGAGCGTAACCGAAGCGGATTGGTTCGGATTGGTGATCGAGAAGATGAGTTGGCTCGTCTGCCCCGCATTGATCGAGGCCGGGCTGAACTGTTTGGTCAGCGACGCAGTGGGGAAGGAGACGGACCAAGCAAAGCCATCATTAAAGCCGGTAGGTGTCCCGGTCGGAGGCGTTGCGTTATTGTTCAGCGACAGCGACTGAATGAGGCCCGAGGCCGCCGTCAGCCGAAGGGACCCGCAGGCGCCGTTGGTGGTGTCGGTCCCGGTGTTATTGTTGCAGCCGTTCTGCGTTGCCGGTTGCAGCGTGTTGTTCAGCGTCGTGCCACTGACATCCATCAAATTGTTCTTGACGACGGTCTGCAGGCCAATCGCGGCGCCCGTAGTGCTCGTGCCTGAGATCGCCATACGCGATGCATCGAGATTGTAGACGTGAAAGATTGGCGCGATCACCGGCTTGCTGAAAACGAAGCTCGAGGTATAGCCGTTGCCGCCCTCCAGACAGTTGTTGGCTACCAGTCCGCGAGCAGGAAAGTCTGGCTCAATGAAGGTGGTGACGTTCGAAAAGCTGTTGAGGTTCGATGCCGTCCCGGCTCCGCCCATTAGCGCGCAGCCGGCCGCCGACGGTGTACTGACCCGCGAGGTTATGGTCTGGATTGCCGATACGCCCGGATTACCGTAGGGGCTGTTTGTCCAAGCGAACGTGCGGGTGGAGCCAATGTCGCTGCCGGTACCGGTGATCGTCGATGGCCACGCATGTGCCGGTGCATCCGCACCCAAGGCGCCACCTGTAAAGAGTGCGGAAAGAACCGCCAGAGAAGCGGCCACCGTCACTCGGAATTTGCGGGAAAAGCAGCGCGTCGCCGCTGGCAGAATAGCCGGCTTGTCCATAGTGGCCCCTATATGTCAGCCATCCGCTGACGAGGGCCGTCGCATTGTGCTACGCGCCGCCGAAAACATGTCGCCTGAATCTTAAAATCCCGGCGTGCTGCAACACATGCTCAGCGAAGCTGCCCCCGGACACCGGATCTGCTCCAGAGGGTCTACAAGGCCACTTGGTTCAAGCCGGGTATTTCAGGAAATTGCGAAATATCAAGAACGTACTACAAGTTGAGCATAACGTGTTACGACTGTGTCAAATCGGCCACATCTATGACGAGGTGGACATCTAGCTGCCACGTTTCATACGAAGCTGGGCCGGAGTTACCCCGCGATGCTTACGCATCGTTGTCGTCAAGTGGCTCTGGCTCGAGAACCCACTGGCTGGGGCAATTTGGGCGATCGGCAGGTCGGTGCTGGCAAGCAGTTCCACCGCGAAAGCCAAACGTAGTTTCAGAAGGTAGCGATGCGGCGGCTCACCAAACGTATTGGTGAATGCAACGATGAAGCGGCTCGGTGAGAGTTCGCAGAGCCTCGCGAGCTCGGCGATAGATACCCTGCTTGAAAGCTTCTCCCGCAGGTACTCCTGCACCTGCCGAGCACTCTTTGGCGACAAGCCACCAACGCTCTTTGATCGTGGAATCGCTCTTCCCCCACCGGAATAGTGCCGGATCATATGGATACCGAAAACCGTGATCAGCGAATCGATATAGAGTTCGCTTGGGGTCCGTGAGGCAAGTTCGTCCTTAAGGAGATGCGATATCGCAAGGGCCCGTCGATCGACATGACCGAAAGCGGGCGGCTCCAATTTCAGATTCTGCTGACCGAACTCTTGTTCAGCCAGCATGGCGAGCTGACCGGGCTCGTACCCTACTGTCAAATTCTCGCGCACGGTGTTCCAGCGATTACCGCTCTCGACATTGGCAGGATTGACGATGAGGGTGCCGACAGGAGCATCGAATACATACATCTTATCGCTTCCCAAGCGCGCCTCGAGCTGAGGCACCGGGGAGAAAACGATGGCGAAAAAATCTCCATCCGACTTGAAGGTCATCTCTCCAGGGTGCCGAATCGAATGCACCACACCACCCCTTCGGGTGAGGAGCCTTGGTCCAACATGTTTTGGAATTTGGTGGAAGAGGCAAGTTTCCTGCTGGCCGGCAGGCAACGCAACGTCTCGGTCAAAATGCACTTTGCTAGTCCAAAAAAAATTCGGAAAGCCACTGCACGCGCTAACGCGCTGTAGCCTTGTACCCAGCGCCTGTTGCCTCCTCGGTCTTGGTGGCCTCAGCACGTCTGGTGTCTTGAATCTAAGTCAAACCTGATCTTGATCTGTGCCCACCTTTTCATTCCGACCCGTGCCCTGAGAGGTCTGCTCAGGGCACGGTTTGCTGCGATTGGCGGATATGTCAAGGTGACAAACCTTTGCGTGTCCTATCAAAAAGCCGAGAGCGCAGTCTTGAGAGCTGGCCACATGCCTTTTCAACACGCACTGGTCTGATCGGCACGGAAGCACTTTGGCCCTCCTTGTTGACCCAGGCGATGGCGGGAGGCGGCCATAAAGAAGCAAAAATCTATTGACCCCTAGCCGGCTTTTGTGGTGTATCCGCCCCACATTCCGCCGCTGGTGGGATTTATCGAGAGAACGGGCGTTTGAGCCCAGAGACCGGCGTCGAATTGCTGGTGCTTGGTTATTCTCTCACCCCGCTCCGGCGGGGCGGTCCTTACGCAAGGACCTTTCGCTGGCACTGTCCCTTAAAGGACATGCCGAGCGGGTGTGTAGCTCAGCGGGAGAGCACTGCCTTCACACGGCAGGGGTCACAGGTTCAATCCCTGTCACACCCACCATAGCCTTCAAGGCCTCCGAATTCGCGTCCCACAGGTTTGCAAAGGAACGAGCGGCTTTGTGTGTGCTACGCGAAAGCCGCGCCTTCTACTGTCAGCGGGATTAAGTTGGCCATGGAGGGTCCTTACCGATACACCGATCACATTCGACGCCCCTACACATCGAGCCCGACCTGCATCATCCAGGTCGCTCGTGTCTGTGCGACGGGCCTTTTCGTCTGCCAAGCTCGACGTCGCCAAGAGTTTTGAGCACAATCACCGCTTATCAAAGATGTGCATATGGCGCTCGGCATTGCCGAGACCAAGTTGGGCAACTTTAGAAGCTCGGCGCGAGCTAAAACTCGTCGCGGCTGGCACGAAGAAGCGCGCCCACGACAAGGCCGATCACGGCCCCAATCGTCATGCCCACTATCAAGCTGAAAATATCCATCTAAACCCCCAATTGTCAGGCGATGACACCACGTTCGCGTCTTCCGGTAAAGCGGCAAGGAAAGAAGACCTGTTTGCGGTCGGGCCTCTCTCGGTTGGTCCATGTGGGGCATCTGGCCCGAGACTGCGGAAGTCGAGGCGAGACAACGTAAGTAGTACACGGACGATTCCGCGGGCATTCGATCGATCGAGTGAGCCGCCGATATAATAAGGGCCACACCTTTCCCAGAGCCCGTTCTCGCCTCCGCCTGAGGAGCGCATTGTCTGCTGGTAAAAAGGGTTTTGGCGATGCGCCCAGCAGTATCCTTGACGGAGCGATCGCCTTCGTGAGTCAGCTATTGGCTCTCTGCGCGCGCGGCAATAGGTCAGCCGTCCACCCCGAGTCCAGGCAGAATGGAGTGGACGGCTTGTGACGCTGGCCAGGCGACAGGCCAGACATTGGATTCCTGCCTGAACACAGCCCGTTAATCAATTACATCATTGGATTGAAGGAGAGCCATCCACCGGTTCGGTAACAGCTCACCGGTCGCAAAGTCACAACAAGCCAAATTGGCGAGTTCGGTTGCACAATAAGGGGCCCGACCAAAGCCGAGCCTTTTGCTCCCAATCAGAATGGACCACGACGGCGCGTGCGTGTCAGTAAGCAAATCAGCACAAATGACCGCCCGTTCCATGGGGCAGCGGAACGAGCGGCGGGAGGTGAGGTTGGTGAGCCGCCCATCGGAGGTTAGGGGCGAAACCGATAAGCGGCTCTGGGATCGCAACGATTTCGGTGAGATTGCGTAAAGGCAACGCCGACGACCACAAGCGTTGCGGCGATTCACTTCTGACAAGCGGGCGGGCCCGCCCCATCCATTCCACCGTGTCCTCGCGCAAAGATACCATCGCGTGCGGAAAGTTCCGCGCGGAGCATTGCGATGCAGAACTATGGATCGTCCGACGACCGGTAGCGCTTGGCTGAGCGTATACACGATCACGCCTACACTGGTCGCTGGCGGTTTCTTGACGGACTGCTAGCGACTTCGCCTCAAGCGGCCGAGGTCCTGAGGCAATATCTGTCGGCCGGTGCCACCCGAGGCAATGGCAGCAAGAACCGGGAGGTATGATTAACACATCCTTACAGATGAGGCGCCAACAGTATCCTGAATTTCGATTCGTAGCGGCAAGGGAGGATCTCAATGAAAAAGCTCATAATCGGGGCAGTCTTCTTTGTCATGGCGTTGGTGGGGCTGGTGTTCGTCATTCCCTTGGCGTTGAGTTCCGATGCGTTGCGGACCGCGCTTGCGCGACAGCTTTCCGACAGCTCGGGAGCGCAAGTCTCTCTCAACGGACCCATCCGCTTCTCGGTGCTTCCCGATTTCGGGGTCGTGGCCGAAGACTTTTCCTATGTATCGGGCGATGGCGCAATTTCGATCTCGGCCGCCCGGTCGGTTGCGTCGGTCGAACTGATGTCACTATTTTCGGACCAGATCCGCATCACGGGCATCGAATTGCAGAGCCCGCGCATCGTGCTGGCTGAAACCTCGCAGGTCAAAGCTAATGTGGAATCGGAGCCGGCCACCGAAGGGCAGGACATTTTCGAAGTGGCGGCTGGCTACCTCGAAAGGTTAGCGATTGACCATTTGGATGTCATCGACGGTGAGGTTGCCCAAAATCGTGAGGGTGCCATCCAACCCATCGCCAGTGACATTGATCTGCGCCTCTCGGTCCCAGGAATAAGCGAGCCGGCTTCGCTTGCTGTTTCGGGCACCGTCGACGGCAATCGGATGGAGCTTGCGGCAGATATCGGCTCTCTACGCGATCTTTTGAACCGCCAACCCGCAACCTTCTCTCTTTCGGCAAAGAACGAACAGCCGCCGCATCCGATTCTCGCGGACATCTCGGCCTCGGGGAGCATTCAGCTTGCCCAGGATGACAGCTATCGCATTACAGGCGGTGAAATCGACTCGATCGGGCAGACGATGAGGCTCGATGTGAGCTATGCGCCCGGCGATCGCCCGTTCGTCATGGCAAGAGTTGAAGCCGGTGTTCTGGACTATTCCGATTGGCAACCGGCGGAAGCACACGCTGGCGAAACGGCTCAGGCGTCGAGCGGCGGCGTGGATTTGTCGGCGCTCCGGGGCTTTGATGCCGATATCGAACTGCGCGCTGAGGCCATGCAGGCCGGTCAGGCTATCGCCCGCGACGTCATCATCGGAGCCCAACTCCAAAATGGCGAGTTGAACGCTAATGTCAGCTCGTCAGAGATTGCCGGAGGGAGCCTCGACGCGGGCTTCCTCGTGGACCTCAATGCCGATCGGCTCCAATCGAGCGGCACGCTCGATATCGCTTCTATCGACATCGAGAGTCTCATGGCGCTCGCCGGGCAAACGGCGCCAGCCACTGGCCAGCTGTCGTCGCAACTGGGTTTCGCCTTTTTCGGGATGGATGCGGAGGCCATTCGCAACTCAATAAACTTGCGTGGCGAGGTCTCCATTTCCAACGGCAGGATCGAAGCGCCGCAACTGGCGGATGTCGCAGGTTCGGGCGCCGGGATAATCGACGCGCTCGATGCTACGGCGCGGATCGAGGATATCCGGCAACCATTGGCCGTTTCGGGCACGGCCCAATGGAACGGAGAGACGATCGGTTTTGACAGCACGCTCGCGCTGGCCGATCTGCTCATGGGGCAGCCAGGCACTGCGGCAATCGATTTCAGGTCGCCGCCGATCAATGCGAATTTTTCCGGGACGGTGGCCCTCAATGGTGCCGCCACTGGAAGGGCGGAAATTTCGGCTGCTTCCCTGAGCCGCGCCTTGGGCTGGTTCGGCCAGGACACTGGAACCCCGCTGGGCAGGTTTGCCTTTTCGGGGAACATCGCCGTCAGTGATACCGAATTCGCGCTGAGCGAGGCCACTATTGGCCTTAATGATATTAATGCAGGGGGCTCCCTATCGGTCACGAGAGTGGGTAAGCCGAAGGTCACGGCGGCCCTGTCGGTCGACACGCTGGACTTTACCCGGCTGACGGGTGGGAGCACGACTGCGGCTCCGACCGGCTCGGGGCCTTCGCCAATCGACCTTGCCATATTGCGGCAGTTCGATGCCGATATCCGGCTTACGGCCAATCAGATCGGCTACGGCAGCATCAAGGCTGGCCCGGCAACAGCATCGCTTTCGGTCGCTGATGGTGTCGCCAGACTTTCGGTACCCGAGGCTGCGTTCTATGGCGGTGGCGTTACGGCCAATGTGACGGCAAACGGCGCCGGCGACGTTCCGGCCATAGAGCTTGTCGCCGGCATGGAAGGCGTCGAGTCGCTGCCGTTCCTGACCGATGCGGCGGGTTTCGAGCATATCGAGGGCAAGCTAACGGCGAACGTGCAGGTGAGTGGCGCTGGCGATAATAGCGAGGCTTTCGCGCGGTCGCTCAAGGGCCCGGTGAGCGTGATGTTTTCCGATGGCGCGGTGCGGGGCATCGATGTGGCGGGCCTTGTGCGCAATGTCCAATCGCTCATCAATGGTGGTTATACCGAGAACGCTGATGCGAAGACCGAGTTTGCCGAGCTTTCGGTATCTGTCGGGATCGAAAACGGGATCGGGCGTTTCGATGATCTGAGACTGCTCGGGCCATTGGTGCGCATGAGCGGGCAGGGCAATATCGATCTTGCCGCCCAGACCATCGATGTACGGCTCGATCCGCGTGTGGTCGGATCGCTTGACGGGCAGGGCGGCGAGTTCGACGTTTCGGGGCTCGGCATGCCTGTCATCGTGACAGGTGCGCTCGCCGGTCCAAGCATCTATCCCGATGTTTCGGGCATTCTGGCCAATCCCGACCAGGCGTTGCAGGCAATTTCCCAACTGGGCGGCAATATCGGCCAACTGGCGGCCGGTGCATCGGGGGTCGATCTTGAGAACGTTCTTGGAGGGGGCACTGATGCGATTTCAGACAGCGTTCTGACGGGACTCATCGGCGGCCTCGCTGGCAGCGCGTCCGGAGAGGCGAACGGCGTCATTCCCGCCAATGGGCAGGACCTCCTCAACACGATTTTAGGGGAGCGGAACGGCGAGCAAGCTGCTCAAGTGCCGGAGGCACCAGCACAGGCTGCCGGAATGGCTCCTGAGACTGAGAGCATCGCTGCTTTGCCGGCCGATCCGTTCCCTCTTCCCAGACAGGATCCTCGAACCGGCCAGGCGGTTGTATCCGACGTCGCGCAGGAACCGGCCGAGCAACCTGATCTGACCGATAGGCTTATCGACGCGGTCGCACCTCAGGTCGCGCCGCAAAGCGCAGATATGATCAGGAACCTAATCGAGCAGATAGGCGCTCCCTGATTGTGAGCGAAGGCACACGACTGTTACGTCTGGTGACAGAGGGAGCGGCGAGCCTTCCATGGGCCTTAGGTTGCAGTCTCCTCGTGTCGCCCAAGCAAGAGCTCAGCACATCGTCGATCCCGCGGCCGGAGATGCTTGTGCGAACGTCAGTAGGATGGTGAGTTTCGCCCCTGCAAAACCGGATGCGAGGACAAAGGATGGGGACTCAATCGAACCGCAACTCATTTTCTGGAACTGCGCGATCGGTGCTTTTGCTCTCGCCTTTGCGGTGCGGGCGAAAAGAATCTGTCCGGGTGTTGCGGCCGAGTTTTGACCTGGTTCATATGTAGGCTCTCCTACAAATTGAACCAGCGTGCGCGCCGGCTGGAACCGAAATTTTCCTTGTCGGCGCGAAGAGCGACTGAGGGCTCGTGGTAGTTTCCTGTCGGTGTGGGGCCTGAAAAGAAGTCGACCTCAACCTTGCCGATGCGTCCCCCGCCGAATTCGATATAGCAGGTGCCGATGCCGTCATACTGGACGACATCTTCATTGCGGCGCACTTTGGCGACAAGTGCGCTTGCAACGGCGCGCGCCGCTTTCTCGGCGAAGACCCCCGCCTTGGGCGTGCCCGTATTGGCACCATCGCCCAGAGCATAGACGTTCTCATAGGAGGTTTCGAGTGTACGAGGGTTGACTGGTATCCAGCCATTCTCGGACATGCCGCTTTCCAGAACCACCTGGGGCACTCGGTGCTTGGGCACACCGAGGAAGAGATCGAAGGGCATTTCCCGTCCATCATCAAGAACGGCGACGTTTCGGGCATTGTCCACTGCGGCGACGTGGCGGCCGGCGATGAAGTCGATATTGCGTTGACCAAATGCTGCAAGAAGGGCATGCGAGGTCTGGGGGGACGGGGGTACCGGGCTTGCCAGTGGCATGACAAGGGCAATCTCGCAGCCATCCCGAACGCCTCGGTTCACCAAGTAGTCGTGCAGCATCAGGGCGCATTCGCTTGGCGCCGGGGGACATTTGAAAGGTGCGCCGCAAACTCCGATTAGCGCCTTTCCTGTGGTGAAAGTCGGCAAGACGTCACGTAATTGCTCCGCACCCGCCACTGAATAAAATTCGGTTGTTGCTGCCAGACCGGGGGTGGCATTGAAATCATACTCCGCGCCAAGCGCAACGACCAGGAAATCGGCCTCAAAGACACCATCGTTTGTCGTGACCTGTCGGTTGACGGGGTCGATGGCGGTGATGGTACGCTTTAAAAGGCGAATGCCTGGCTTGGCGAAGTTGCTGTAGGGCAGGCGCACGGCCTCGGGTTCGCGATAGCCGAACATCACGTCTAGCTTGGAAAAGCCAAATACGAATGCATCGCTTTTGTCGATGAGCGTAACTTCGGCGCTTTCGCCCAGCGCTTCCGACAAAAGCGTGGCGACCTCTAGGCCACCAAAACCGGCACCCAAGACTAAGATGCGTGATTTGCTCACGATGCTCACGGGAATCTCCCTTCGGTTGAGTTGCTTGGCGGACAAGGACTCGCGACGGCCACCGCAGCCCAGGAACCATGGAGCAATTTTTGTTAGGTTAGAACGGGTTGCGGCACGATGCGGATGTAGGATTTGAGCTCCTTCCAGCCCTGTGGGTAGAGCCTTTTGGCCTCTTCGTTGGTCACGGATCCGGCGATGATGACATCGTCGCCGGGCTGCCAATTGACTGGCGTAGCAAGGCGGTGCTTTGCAGTCAGCTGCAGCGAGTCGATCACCCGCAACACCTCATCGAAGTTGCGGCCTGTCGTCATCGGATAGGCGATTAACAGTTTGATCTTCTTGTCTGGTCCGATGACGTAGACGTTACGCACTGTTTGGTTGTCGGCGGCCGTGCGCCCCTCGGCGCAATTGCCGGCTGCGGCGGGCAACATGTCGTAGAGTTGCGAGACAGATAGTGTTGGGTCACCGATTATAGGGAAATTGGGTTCGGCACCCTGCGTTTCGGCGATATCTTTAGCCCAGCTGGCGTGTTTATCGATTGGGTCGACGGAAAGCCCGATGATCTTTACGCCGCGCTTGTCGAACTCGGGCTTAAGGCGCGCCATATATCCAAGTTCGGTGGTGCAGACAGGAGTGAAGTCCTTTGGGTGGGAGAAAAGGATGCCCCAATCCTTGCCCAGCCAATCGTGGAACGAGATCGGGCCTTGCGTTGTATCGGCCGTGAAATCGGGCGCTATATCGTTGATCCGGAGAGTCATCTTGGCTGACCTTTTCAAATAGAATTTGATCAAGTGCCATGGTAGGAGAAATGTGTTCCACCAGCGTTCCCTGACGGGTCCGTACTGGTGACCGGTCGAGCTGGCGGGGGGTGGTATGCGTGTTTCGATCCATCTTCTGGGACGCTTTAGCGTTATTCTCGACAATACTGCGATTCCGGCAACTGACTGGCAGCGAGACCGCGCTGCAGCGCTCGTTAAGCTGTTGGCGATTTCACCAGGGCAGCGGGTTCATCGCGAGCAGGCCATGGCTGCGTTCTGGCCGGATCTCGATATCGATGCGGCGGGGGCCAACCTGCGCAAGACAATCCATTTTGCACGCCGATCGCTCGGGGTTCACGAACTCATCGAAGTGAGCAACGAGATCGTTTGCCTGGGCCCGCATGCGGACGTGGAGATCGATGTCGAGCTGTTTTCTGCCGCAGCCAAGGCGGCCTTGCGTGGTAACAATCCGGCTGCGTTCGAAGCTGCCGCCGACCTTTATGGTGGCCCGCTTCTGCCGGACGATATTTATGTGGATTGGCTCGACGATCCCCGACGACAGCTCCAGCAACGCTATATTGAACTGTTACGGGCGGGAGGACTTTGGCAGCGTCTGATTGCAGTTGATCCTGCCGATGAACAGGCCCAATGCGCACTGATGCAGGCAGCCTTGGATGCGGGCAATCGTGTTGAGGCGATCCGGCAATTCAACCAGCTACGAGATAGTCTGCATGCCGAATTGGGTGTGGGGCCCAGCGCCGCGACCATCGCACTCTACGAAAAGGCGCTGTCGCTGTCAGGACCAGACACCGTGAACCCGTCAGAGCGTATCCGCGCTTCGCTTGCCTGGGGTTTGGTGCATCTTCAAAGTGGTGAATTTGATCGAGCCAGCCAAATCGCGCGGCAGACCCGTGATCTTGCGGTTGGTGCCGAACTGGCGCGCGAAGCCGGTGAGGCAAGCGCACTTTTGGGTCTGGCTGCCAACATGCAGCAGCAGTGGCCACAGCTGTTTCGATCCGAGTTCATCGAGTGGGTTCGCACGGCACCCGGGTTCGTCCGCCATGTGTTTGATGGGCATCTGTGTCTTTCAGAGTTCTGCCTTTGCAGCGCATCGGGGCATGCTGAGATTGCCGAACTGGCTGAAGAATTGCTGACAGTCGCTCAGGACGCCGGTTCGCTCGCGGGCTGCGGTCTAGCCAATCTGCTTTTGGGAGAAGTGGCTCTGTTTTCGGGGGAGCTCGACGAAGCAGAATCTCGGTTGACCGAGGCTGAACGATTGCTTCTGAAAGCGGGAGCCGTTGCTGGCCGTGTACTGGCGATTGAGCGCCTCGCCGAGATCGCTCTTGAACGGGGCCAGAAATGGCGTGCCAACCGGCTCATTCGGCGCGGGTTAACTGATGCCGAGGTGTCATGGTTAGCGCCTCACCTTATTATGCGGATGCAGGCTCTCGCGGTGAGAGCTGCTGCAACACCAAAGCAGGTGGCCGCTGAAATTCTTATCGGCGATCGATTGCTCGGGAACGGTGCGTGTCAGCCCTGCTCGATTGCGCTTCGTACAGCGTCGGCAATTGCGCTGGCAGAGGCCGGGGATCTTGAGCAGGTTGACCGGCGTCTGAACGAAGCCGAACGGATCGCTGGAATGTGGCACGGCGGTCCGTGGGCGGCAGCCCTTTGGGAAGCGCGCGGCGTGCAGCGACGAGCGCAAAGCAATGAAGTGCGGGCGTTGGCTGCCTTCGAGGAGGCGGCCTCACGCTACCAGGAGTTGGGTAGGCCTCGCGATCGGTCGCGCTGCCTTGCACGAATGCGTCCAGACAGCTGAGGACACTGCCTAAACTATTGAAATGGGTGCTTCTACAAAGATGAAGAGAGCCCCACAGCAGCACCACGCCATGGCGATCCATGCGATAGCTGCCGAGCTCCACTGACCGATACGATGACGTTTGATCCCAACCTATTCAGGTGTGGCGTTACGCGACCACTTGAGGGCTTGCGTCCAATAACCACTCAAATCAGTGGGAGCAGAGATCAACGTGGAAGTCGCGGCATGACACCGGAGCTGGGCGGTGTCGACGAGGTTGTGAGTTTTGTTGCCAAGCTGGCCAAACGTAGCTTCAGAACCGGCTCGAAAAGCTTGCCGCAATTGCTGCGCCGGAGGCACCCGAAACATGCCCGAAATCCAGGCTGTATACCGCCCCGATTTCGAGACGCGAATTCTCATCGGGGGTAATGGCGTAGTTCAAACCGAGGTCAACCTGTCTGCCCGTCGGCTCGAGCTCTCCGCGGTGCTGGGTGAAAAGAATATCGCCCTCGGCAGTTCGTCCCGAGGGCACGAGGAGAGCCATCGTGCCGTTCTCCACTCGCAGTGGCTGTGAAGCGGTAAGCGTAAGGCTGTCTCTCTCGTCCAGCACGCCCTCGGACCGCAGTCCAAGTTGGAAGCTCGAAAAGGCCAGGGGGTCGACCGAGGCGACATAGCCCCGCTCCGCTTCTCCCGTGGCCACTCCACGTTCGATGCCACCAAACAGCGTCATTGCTTTTCCGACGTCCAACGCGGCCGAGAGGGAAACAGTGGTAAGTGCTGCACTTTCTGGCATCGAGAAGTGCCCGTCTCCACTCATTCCGAGCACACCGCCTTGTTCTGAAGCTTGGATCATAGCGAGTTTGAAGGTAGCACGAGGAAGGTCGATTGCCATACCTGCGCCAACTCCAAATAAACCCCCGTTGTGGATCGCAGCATGCGAGCCGGCGAAGCCGTAGTGCTCAAGAGACAGCGAGCCAAGGTCGAGCTTCCCGCTCAACGCTGCTGTTTCATTTCCGAGGGTGCCTAGCCAGGAGGATGCCGCGCTTCCCGTTCGTGGCGCGTGTGTGAGCGAATGTGCTCCCTCGAGCAGGCTAACATCGATGCTATAGCGTGTCGTGCCCAGGTTTGCCATGGATCTCGGGGTGTCTGCCTCGAGATCCATGATCGCTCGTGCTAGACTTTGGGAACCCACATCCGGAAGAACGTTGGACCGCGAAAGCACCGGCTCGCTTGTTTGTATAAATGCTTCAGCAGGCATCATGAACGGGGTATCGAGGCTGTCAAAAACGGCAACTTCAACGTTGCTCAGAAGAGAGCGCGGTGCGTCACCGGTAGCGATTCCAGCGTTCAAAACGTTGGTTTCAACCTCGCTTCGCGATGCGCTGGAGAGAGTACGGCCATTGACGAGAGAAACGCCGTCGATCGGGCTAAGCGCAGCTGCCACGTCGAGAACACCCATTCCCCACTCGTGGGAAAAGGCCTTCACAACGCCATTGCCGAAGTCGTGCGTGCCATCAGCACCGAATCCGTTAAACTCAGAATAGGCAGAAGCGAGCAGGCGCTTTGTCCATTCCTCTGGGCTTAGCGATGGGAAAGCCTGCGCCACAATAGCAACAGCAGCGGACACTTGCGGTGCTGCAAAGGATGTGCCGGTGCCGCTGGCATAGCTTGTATCGCGATCAGCAGACGCTGAGGTGGTCGTGCCATCAGCGAATATGCACGACGTGGCCATTTCACCGCAAGGAGCTGACAATCGACGCGCTGCACTGATCTCGTGATCGTCGGTGACGCTGAATTCGCCGTTGCCAACGGCAATCCAGGCTTCTCTGAGCTCAGGCACCAGGCGGGGCAGGGCTGACGAAGCATCATTTTCGGTCAGCGTCTCATCGTTGGACATCGCCCAGACGATCACACCTTCAGATTGGAATGCGTCGAGAGCTTCGAAATAGCCATTCCACCGGTTGGCGGTCCCTCCAACGAGTGCCTGGTACGCTTCACTTACCGTTTGTCCCGTTTCGGTCATGTGCATACGCACGTCGGAGAGCATGAGTTCTCGGCTGCCGTCGGGCTCCCGCGTCAGAACGCCCCAGGAATTGTTCTGAGCTACAGCCCCCAATGAAGCAGCATCATGGGTGGCATCGGTAAGCTTTCCAAGGTCGATATCGCTGCTCGTGGGAGACCTTAAATAGCTTGTGAGGTGCAGATCGGAATTTGGTGCAAAGCCCATAATGGATCCGGCTTGGTCGCTGCCGGTTATAAGCGCTGCGACATGCGTACCGTGATCACTTCCATCCGCTACACCCACCTCGCCAAAAGTTGTGATCTCGGTCCCGACAAATTCCTGGTGCGAAGTGCGGAAACCGTCGTCCACCACGGCCACCAGCTGCCCCACGCCGGACCACCCGCCCGACAACGCCCATTGAAGGCGCGCAAGCTCGTAAGGGTGCGAACTTTCAGCATATCCGTCGATCATGTTCGCATCGACATTTCTAAAGCGTGGCGCATCGGCGATCTCGGCAGCACGGATCGCATCAAAAGTATCGGCCACCGAAACTTGCGACCAGCCGCCTGAAGTCGGTGGAGGAGGGGCGATTTCGACGTCCGAGGGGGTTTGCCCTCCTCCCGAACATCCGGCAAGCACAAAAGCGGATATTAGAGCAGCTGATCGTGCCCGCAACAAGGTCGCAAGCGTCTGCTCGATCATTTCACATACAATGACAAGTGCGCCCGGCATGCCCGTTTCCCTCACTGAGCCGAGTGGCAACAGTTAGCGAAGGGCATGGGTCCTCGAAATAACCGAGGTTATAAGCAAGTGCCTATTCACACTAAATTTCATCCCAACCAGAATCGATCGCCGCATTGCCGTGGGTGTAATAGGCTCGGACCATCGGCAGCTCGTTTTCTGCAGTGCCCTTGATCCTAAAGATGTCGACGATGCGGTCGAGTTCGCTGGCCTGGGTTTCGAGCGTAAAGGGCGGCGCGGGTTATGTCTTCCAATCCTCTCTCAAATCTACCGGGATTCCTTCACCCTTCCCGGCCCTCTATCTCTTGGGGTTTTTCGGCCTTGGAGCCTTCAGTGCCGAACGAATATCTGTCAGGCCAAAGTCGTTGCCGACATAGAGCAACGGAGCGGAATGCTGTTTGGCCAGCGCGTAGGCGAAGCAATCACCGAAATTCAGCCCACCGCGCGTGCCAAAACCCTTGCCGTAATCCAGACGTGCCCTCTGCGCTGCGCGAGCAACCGTCTCGTCAAGCGGGGCGATGTCGATGCCGAGCGTTGCAAGGAAATCATCGAGAATGCCGATAGCCTTCGACCGCCGCCTATCATCGAGACGTCCGGCCAGGACCGTTCCCGTCTCGACGTAGTTGACGGCCGAAATCAGCCGAGAAGACGCACCTTCAAGAGCCTTGGTACAGCTAGGACCTTCCGGCTCATCGAACAGAATGGCGATGATGGCCGAGCTGTCCACCACCATCATTTCGGCAAGCCCAGCTGCTCGGGTGTGTCGCCGGAGGCTTCGTCCCATTCTTGCTTGGTGACGGGGCGACGGTCGAACAGATGGGCGCGCTTGCGAACGAACGCCTGTACGCGCGCAACGTAATCGCCGTGCGCCTCGCGTTCTGCGCGCACCCGCTCCAGCCGCTCGCGCATGGCCGTGGTGATGGCGTCGGTCATGGTCTCGCCGGTAAGGCGGGACAACTCCCGCGCCAGCTTGTCGGCTTCCTCAGTCTTGATGCTCAGCGCCATGGCGCCCTCCATTTCTAGATGGACTATCTAGATATCATAAGGGCGCTCTTCCCTCAAGCACAAGAGCGCTTTCCCTCAACCTTTCCGCTTGCCTTCAAGTATCCCCTTCCGTGTCGGTCTGCTCTTCCCGGTCGTCTGCGGGCTTCTTATTGTCGTTGGCGGCCTGCAACGCTTCGAAGTGCTCCTGCGCGATCTGCCGCCCGATCAGGCGGGCATGGATAGCACCACCTTGTCCAGCTTCTGCCACGGGGCAATGTCGGCATCCGCACACTCGGTTGCTTCCGGCCCTCGCCGGTGATGGTCGTTAGCCGGAACGATGTTTTCCAGCCCGCTTTCCGTTTCTTCTGCCATCTCGGTCGCTCCGGTGGGTACGGATCGACCTGATAAGGACGACCGTTCCCTTCCTCTCATGGGCGCCGCTTGTCTTCGGAGTCGTCGCAGTACTCCTGGTCGCACGGGGAGCGGGACTGGCTCTTGCCCAAATGCCCGCGATTACAGCCGCCTATGGCGAGGTTGACAAGACCGAGACCCACGACGCAGCGACCCTGATCAACATTGCCCAACGGCTAGGAGGCGCAATAGGCGCGATTGCGGTGGTCGCTGTCATTGAACAGATTGGCGTCTCCGCCCCAGGGACAGCGTACCGGATCGCGTTTGGGACGCTGGTCGTCATTTCAGCCGGCGCACTGTTCCCGGCAACACGAATAGCATTGCCGAAACAAGATCAATGATTTGCCGATAGGCAGCGACCCACTGCATGCTCCAATCGGCAAAGCGTCGCCGATCAGATCGGAATGGCGAGTGATTTATGCCGGAATTGGTTGGGGGGGGGGGGGAGAGGACAATGTTTTGCCTGCACCTACGATGCTCAAACGGTTGTCTTTATTTCCCGCGGGCCAGCTGCCTTCCTTACCGGCAAGATAATTGCCATTGCCTTCTCTATGGGTGCTCTGATCTAAGGTGTACAGCCCCGCCTTGTCGCGTTTACAAGCGACAGCTGACATGCTGGAATATCTTACCTTAGGGGCTTCACCCTATTCGTGTCGTGCTGATCCTTCCAAAAAAGTCGCGTGGTGCAGACGTGGAAATGATAGACTTGCCAGAAGCTGGTCCCAATGAGGCGATGCTCACGGGGCCGGAAACCCAGCTACTGGATGTTCTTCCAGTGGCGGTTTACATCTGCCGAGCTGACGGAACCATCGTTCGGGCCAACAAGACGGCTATCGAGCTTTGGGGACGGTCACCAAAGGTCGGCGACGACGAAGACCGGTTTTGCGGTGCCCACAAACTCTTTCTGCCCGATGGCCGTGTCCTTCCGAAAGCGGACACCCCGATGGCGGAGGCGTTACGCAGCGGGCGATCCTGCCGTCAGCAAGAGGTGCACATCGAGCGGCAAGATGGTACTCGCATCATTGTCCGGGTCAACATCGACCCAATCCTCGACGACGAGGGGCGCATCGTTGGTGCGGTCAATTGCTTTCAGGACGTGACCGAACAGGAACGCGCTAAACAGGTGATCGTGCAGCGCGATCAGTTCCTGAGTGCAATCATCGAGACCACGCCCGAATGTGTTAAGTTGGTGGCAGAGGACGGCACCTTGCTTGAGATGAATGCGGCTGGTCTGCAGATGGTGGAGGCAGCGAGCGCCGAGGAGGTTCTAGGGCGAGATACGCACGAGCTGATAGCACCTGAATATAAAGATGAATGGCGCTCCCTTCATAAGCGCGTTTGCTCAGGTGAGCGCCTGTCGTGGGAGTTCGATATTATCGGCCTTGGCGGATCGCGTAGGAATATGGAGACGCATGCGGCCCCAATCCAGCTTCCTAACGGTAGTTTTGCACAGCTCGCGATTACCAGAGACATCACCGAGCGAAAGAAAAACGAGCGGGCGCTGCGCGAGAGCGAGACCAACCTTTCCAACCTTCTTCAGGCACTGCCTTCGGCCATATATACGACCGACCAGCACGGGATCGTCAGGTTCTACAATCAAGCAGCAGTCGAGGTCTCAGGACGTATCCCCCAAATCGGCAGCGACAGATGGTCCATTGCTTGGCGCCTTTATAACCCCGAGGGCACTCTCTTGCCCCATGAGGAGTGTCCGATGGCAGTCGCACTCAAGGAGAACCGCCAAATACACGGGGCTGAGATCGTAGCGGAGCGCCCGGACGGCAGCAAAGTGCCTTTGCTGGTCTACCCGACGCCTCTCTGGGACAGCGCGGGAAACTTGACCGGCGCCGTGAACGTGATGATTGACATCACCGAGCGTAAGAAGGCTGACGAGCACCGCCAATTGCTCATCAACGAGCTCAATCACCGTGTCAAAAATACGCTCGCGGCTGTCCAGTCGATCGCATTTCAGACGCTTGACCGCAAAGGCCACAAAGAAAAACAATTTGAGGCCAGGCTTTTGTCATTGGCACGAACCCATGATGTTCTGACAAAGCGCAATTGGGAGTTTGCGCATTTTAGTGAGATCGTCGAATTGGCAATTGCACCTAGCGGCGGCGTTAACGGCGGCCGTTTCAACTTGTCGGGCCCCGAGATCGAGCTGCCACCCAGGGCAGCCTTGTCGCTTGCCTTGGCACTGCACGAGTTGAGCACCAATGCCATGAAGTACGGTGCGCTATCAAATGACCAAGGTATCGTGGAGATAGACTGGTCCCAGATAGACGGCGGAGAGAGGTTTCAGCTGACCTGGGTCGAACGGGGCGGACCGCCAGTGGCTAGACCAGAGCATAGGGGCTTTGGCTCAAGGCTGCTGGAGCGAAGCTTACAGGCAGAAATCGGAGCTTCTGTTCAGTTGAACTACGACACGGCCGGCGTAACTTGCGAAATTGTAGCGGGGTTGACGCATGCTGAATGACAACGCACCGATACGGGTGCTTGTGGTCGAGGACGAGCAACTCATTGCCATGATGACCGAGGACATGCTTGAGGAAATCGGTTGTAGGGTCGTGGCGACCGCCCATAGCCTTGGCTCAGCCGTGGAGCTAGCACAAAGTGTCGAGATGGATTTGGCCGTTCTTGACGTAAATCTCAAGGGCCAAGAGTCGTATCCAGTTGCCGACCAATTGCGAGAGCAGGGTGTCCCTGTGATCTTTTTGACAGGTTTTGGCGAGAGGGGCATAGCGGAACGCTTCAAAGAAGTTCCGGTGCTGACCAAGCCGTTTACTCAGGACGCGCTGCGCGAGATGGTTATGAACCTAAAACGAGGAAAGTGAGGCAAAAGCTCATTTGGTCCTTGAACGGGGGAAAGCTTTTCATTGCCTCAGGTGATCGGTTCCGACGCAAAGGCGTCAAGTCTTTAAACGGTGAGGGTAACCTATATTCGCCAAGAGGAGCTGCACTTGCGGAGCGCTACGATCGAGGCGCAACTTTTTCAGGCTTGTTTAACGTCATCTTAGTCACCGCTACCAAGGTTGATCGCGACGTTAAAAAAGGGGAGCTCGGCATGAGAATGGCAATTCGGTTAAAAGAGGGCCGCCGATCAACGCTCGCTGTTGCGGTGGCCGCGGCAATCGCTTTTTCGACTCCGACCCATGCCGGCGATGCGTTGCTCAATGAAGCTGTGGTTTTCACAGGTCAGGTTCTATTTTTGGAAACGGGAGTCCCAGGGCTAATAATCGGAGCTACACGTGGGGACGAAACGGCGGTTTTCGGCTTTGGCGAGACGTTCACCGGATCGGGTGTTGCGCCCGACGGCGACACGCTCATGCGGGTTGGTTCGATCACGAAGGTTTTCACCGGAGCTGTTCTGGCGTCAATGGTGGCCGATGGCAGTCTCCGGTTGACCGACGCTGCCGAGCAATATCTCGGAGATGGGGTAGATATTCCCGCTATGGGGAATCGGCCGGTCCGCTTGATCGATCTTGCCACGCACACTTCGGGGTTGCCGCGAGAAGTTGATCGCCCCGCTGGGCCAGATGATGATCCGTTCTCCACGCTGACAGCTCAACGTTATTTCGACTCGTTGAACCAAGAGCCTCAACTGTTCGCAGCTGGCACAGCCGGGCTTTATTCCAATTTCGGGTTCGATGTTCTCGCACTTGCGCTCGGTCGTGCCGCTGGCAAGCCCTATGAGCAGGTTCTGGCTGAGCGGGTGCTTGAGCCAATGGGACTTTCGGACACAATGTTGGTGGTGCCTGAGACCGAAAATGACCGGCTCATGTTGGGCCATGGCTTTGAAGGCGAAGAGCTGCCAGACGTCCCAACTCCGGCGGTCATGGCAGGCGCAAGCGGACTCTATTCAACCGCAAACGATATTTTGAAATGGTTGCAGTGGCATTCCGATCGCAGCTCAAGCGATGAGGCAGAGATGCGGTTGATCAATCATGCCGCCTATGTCTGGCGTGACGGTCTGGACACGGTTTACGGGTTCGACGAGTCCGGCGAGATGGATGCGATGTCGCTGGGCTGGGTTGTGATGCGACCCGATGGCAATAGACCGCTGATCTTGCAAAAGGCAGGAGGTCTGCAGGGCATGTTCCTCTACCACGCCTTTGCACCTAATCGGGATGTGGGGGTATTTGTTGCCATCAACGAGTTTGATTTCGGTGCGTCGGCGGTAATTGCTGAGTTTGCAAACGATCTGATCGCGCAACTGGCCCCACGATAGCGCGTTAAGATGGTTCGCTCGAATCGCCAAGCCCGCTGATTGTGCGGCTGCATTGCGAAAATTGCTCGAACCGTCCGCGCTTCTGACCGCTGAATGATCGGGAAGGCTTGATTTACCCTTTCCCTTGCGGCGGTACGGAAACCTCAAACAGGCGATCGCACTAGGATGTTAGGGTCTCCCATCGCTGCAAAAGCCGTTGAGTGTCCCCAGCTTTGCGTTGTGTGCGTCGCTTCGCAGGGCCCACAGGCGGTTGAGTGCTTCTTGCGTGGGATTGGCATGGGAAGCGGGATAAGACGTCATGAAGGACGCAAGTCGGATGGTCTTCCTGCATGGCTAACCGCTACTGCGGCGCACTCAGAAGGTGGCTTGCGAGAGTTGAAATGTAGGTGCTTTGGCGTGTCGAATGTGACGTTGCGCTTCGCACCCTTGCTGAAAAGAGACCAACGCTTCATAATACAAGCGTTCCCTGCCGGTTAGGTCTTTTGCCCACTTGATCTGCAGGCCAGCGTCTCGTATCCATCGTTGTAGAGTTCTCAGGGCGGGGCGAAACTCCCCACCGGCGGTGATTGTGCCCTTCGACACATAAGCCCGTGAGCGACCATCTTAGGGTGGGGCAGCAGACCTGGTGCAATTCCGGGGCCGACGGTATAGTCCGGATGAAAGAGAACCGGTGATTGCGAGCGCGCATTCTGTCTATCGGATCGTGCGTGTAGTCATGTGCCCTGGTGCTCGTTTGAGTCGTCACGAGGCCGGGCATGATCAAAGCCAAAGCAATTTCGAATCTCGTTTCATGGCCGCAGCCGTTCCTATGCGCCTTGCCGGCGCTCGATAGTTCATCGTGTTCCGCAGTGAGCGGGATTTTTGCTGACGTGCCGTGCGGGGCACAACTGACCTTTCCCAGGATCTGTCACGTTGGGAATACTTGACAGCCTAAAGCGGCTCCTTAGGTCTCGGCCCGAGAGCCGAGCCGCATCCCCAACCGAGCCACCGCTTCAGTCGCACCCCTTGCTTTTGGTCGATGCTGCTCCCGTGTCGAGCAGGGATCGGGAGCAACCCTTACGCTCCGGAGACGATTTCGTTCTTGATCGGCTCATCAGTGACGCCCTGAAGAGCCAGGAGCGGTTCCTCGCCGGCTCGATTGAACTTTTAGGGCTGGACCACGTAAAGCGCGAACTTGGGAGCAAGTGGGCACAGGTCGGCCCGATTGTGCACGAAATTGCCCAGACGGAGATCCGGCGGCATCTTTCTACCGCAGACCACTTCAAGCCCAATGGGGAAACTCGGTTCGTTGTCTTTTTCGGTGCGCTCGACCGACAAAAAGCAGCCGGCCGGGCGGCCTTGATCTCTCGCGCGATCAAGGCTCGTCTGCTTGAGGAACTTCCCGAAATCGAAGAGCGCACGTCGGTGAACTTGTTCGTCACCGAGGTCGATCCGCAGGATTTGGCTTCAGGCAATCGCAGTCTTGCAGATCGTCTCGCCGCTTCACTTGAGAAGATGCAGTGTGAGGTCGAGCTCGTGGCGGCGAGTCAACGTAAAACAATCCTCCGTGACTTTCAGGTTCTGTTCGCCCCTGTCTGGCACGTAGAAAAGCATATCACCACTTGCAACCGGACAGTTGTCGATACATCGCTGATAGGCCGCGGTCTGAACCGGATCAGAGCGCTGGGGGATGAAATGCAGTATCGCCGCACGATTGCCGAGATCGATTGCATGACGTTGACTAAGGCAGTTGAACGTCTGCATGCAGCTTCTCGCTCCGATCGAGCGATCGCGCTTCTTGTTCCGGTAAATTGCGAGACCTTTATGACGCCAGGAACTGAGCGGGAATATCTGCGCCTTTTGGCATCTGTTCCGGCGCCATATCGCGACAAGCTTGTCATCGAAATTACAGGAATTGAGCGAAATCTTTCCCTGCGGCAGGTTTGCTCTTCAATCAGCAAGGTTCAACGGCATGTGGACAGGGCTGTTGCTGAGGTCGGCCTCGACAGTCCACTCCTGCATATGTTCTCAAGGGGAAACGTGTATGCCCTTGCCTGCAGTCTCCAGGGCCTGGCGGAGCAGCAAAACTATTCGTTGAAAGCGTTCACCGCTCTGGCAGCAGAGGCCGGCGCGGTAACCTTCGCTCATTCGGCCAATACGCTTGGGCTTGCTGGAGCAGCCGTCGAAGCGGGTTTCGCGCACATTGATGGTCCTGCCATACACCTTAACACGACCGAGCCCCGACCCACCTTGCGGCTAAAACCGATGATCGATCTCGGAGTCAGCGGCACCTCCAATCGATCTGGCTCGGTCCGCGCGGCATACCGCCCCAACTAGGAAATATCAATGCTACATCGAGTGCAGATCATTGCTGACCCCTTGTTGAAGCTTCCACGGATCGGGGCGCGTTGGATCTATGCAGTAGCGTTCGCATGCACAACATGTGCTGCACTGTATCTATCTATCGCCACACTTGATCATGCAAGGGACAGCGTTCTTGCGGGTGAAGTCTGGCAGGCAGGCATTGAATTTGCCGGGCACATCAAAGGTGAATATCCCGATCTTCCCCGCCTTTTGTCAGAGGGCGACATCGAGACTTCGCTCGAAGCTGATTTGGACCGGATCGCCGCTCTCGGGAACATTTTCTATTTTGAGTTTCGCAATGCTTCAGGCGATCTGTTGTTCTCAACCGGGAGCTTCCACCCTGGCCATGAGGCCGAACATCACGCCCACACCCATGGAGATACCGCTAGCCGTGTCCCTTCTGGGGCGGGCGAAGGAAGGTCAATAGGGCAAGCATCGCCGCCTCTGACAGTCGACGATGCTCGGGTGCAAAACATGACCTTCCAGGAGGGAGACGGTGTTGCTGAGCCTCTCCATTTCGTCGAAATCATATACCCAATTGACCAAGGTGAGGGTGCGTTAGCAGGAGAGATCATTCTTCTGATGGATGTGACCGAGCGGACCAAGCAGATCGATGGGACCTTGATCCTCACTTCAATTGCGGTTGTTGCTTTGTTTGCCATGGTCGCAGCTACCCCTCTCGCCTATTACTTTTATTCGGTGAGGCGCGAGAAGGATGCCGACGCAAAAATTCAGTACCTGGCAAAGCATGACCCACTGACAGGCGCTCTTAACAGACTTTCATTCCTAGAGGAGCTGAACAAGCGGGTAGAGCAGTCAACCCGTACTTCTGGCGTTGCCGTTCACTTCGTGGACCTCGATCATTTCAAAAAGGTCAACGACACGTTCGGCCACGACATGGGAGATGCGGTGCTGCAGACGATCGTCAAGCGCGTGTCTTCCGTTGCGGGAGAACGCGCGTCGTGCGCCCGGTTGGGGGGCGACGAGATTGCGGTGCTTCAGTGGGACGTCTCATCGGACGAGGAAGCTGATGCCGCTGCAAGAGCGATCGTGGAGGTGACTTCATCACCAGTTTTTCACGAGGGTCACACTGTAACCGCACGTGCCAGTGTGGGCACAGCAGTAGCACCTGACGACGCTGAAAATTCAAACACGCTTCTTCGCGCTGCAGACCTTGCTCTGTACCAAGCCAAGCGCCTTGGGCGCAGTCGCGCAGTGCGCTTTCATGCCTCGATGGAAGCGGAATTGGAGGCACGGCGGCAGCTGGAAAAACGGTTGCGCTGGGCGCTCGACAATGAGGGTTTCGAGATCTATTACCAACCGGTGCTGAGGACCGACAGCCTCGAGGTCGTTGCAGTTGAGGCGCTGCTCCGCCTCAGAGGCGAGGACGGAAGTCTGGTTCCCCCCCTTGATTTCATCCCTCTCGCCGAAGAACTCGATTTGATCGGAGAAGTGGGTATGTGGGTGCTTGAGCGCGCCTGCAGGTTTGCCGCGATGCTCCCCACCAGGACAGCGGTTGCAGTAAACCTTTCTCCTGAACAGTTCGCCCCTGGTGATCTGACCAAAGTGGTCGCACATGCCCTCGACGATAGCGGATTGGATCCCAAGCTGCTCGAGCTTGAAGTCACGGAGTCGCTGTTTCTGGGAGACTACGAAGACAGCCTAGAACAGCTAAGGGCGCTAAAGGCAATGGGCGTGCGGATTGCGATGGATGACTTCGGCACTGGATATTCTAGTCTCGCCTATATTTGGCAGTTCCCATTCGACAAGCTCAAGCTCGACAAGTCGTTCCTTGAGGCCTTCTCTGTTTGCTCCGGCGATGTGCTCCACATCATCGAGAGTGTCATAAATCTCGGCCATGCCATGAATATGACCATTACTGCAGAAGGCGTGGAGGATCGAAAGCAATACGAGATGCTCAAGAACATGCGATGCGATCAAGTGCAAGGTTATCTCCTCAGCCGCCCCCTGGCAGGGCACGAGGTGGCGGCGTGGATAGATCGAAACCACGTTTGAGGCTTGCGCGAAACTGTACGGGCGAGCTGACCCTGGGGGAGCAATTTACTTGAGCCGGCGCCGGAGACGACTTCTCAGAGGTGCACGACCGGGGTCCGGCCGAAGCGCAAACCTTAAGGCACCATGGCTTGGTCGTCGCGCAGAGCTTGGTGGTGGTTGACCACCTCGCTAGCGATCTTCGCGCGGCTCCCCGAAAGCGCGTCTACTGCCGTCCGAAATCTCTGGGCGTCAGTGCTGTGACGACACATCTGTTTACAGTCGCGCCTTGCTCTTAATCGGCGGAGAGCCGAACTTTCGGGCATAGGCACGAGAAAATGCCGGTGCACTGCCGAAGCCCACCCTAGCGGCGGCGGATTTGACACTGCGACCGGCGTACAGTTCGGCACGTCCTAACACGAGACGCCAGCTATTGAGGTAGGCGATAGGCGACTGACCTACGGTCTGGTTAAAGCTGGTGATGAATCGGCCGCGTGACATGCCCGCGATCGCGGCCAAGTCTGCAACCTTCCAATTTCTTGCCGGATGGTTGTGCATGGCGACGAGGCTGAGATGCAGCCTGGGGTGCGCGAGGCCGGCCAGTAGGCCAGCGTCGACCGTGCCGCTCGCTATCGCCTTTCGGATCGCCAACACAACGACGATCTCGCATAGGCGTGCCTGGATAGTATTGCCACCACAGCGGGCGACATCGACTTCGGCCACCATGAGCTCGCACAGCCCACCCAACTGCGGTTCGACGGCCAGTGGAAAGCACAATTCATCAGGTAGCGCACTGACCAACGGGTTTGCGCTACCGCCAAAATCCACCGTGGCGGCGGCGAACAGCGCAGAGAATTGGGGCAGCGATGCCGTTGACCGGGCCCGGTAGATCAGATGCGTGGGTTTGCCGGTGCCAATCGCATCAATGATCAGGAGGTTTGCAGCTTCGGCAAACTCGCAATGGGTAGCGCTAAGGCGAAAAGCTTCCAGAAAAGCAGTCAGGCGATCATGTTTTCGCTCGATTTTAGCACTTTCGATCATGTCTTTCCTCCTTTTCCTGATTGTGAGTCGACTATACTGCCGCGACAAGGGCGCCGCCGCTGAACAACGTTAGTATCGACACATGGATCAGGATTCTGCCACTAAGTTTGATAGCTCCCGCGCCGGAGATTACGAACGCCAGAGCCGGATTGCGTTGGCCGGATACGACGCCTGCCACGAGCTTTCAGCTTGCATGCTCTCGGCTGCTCTGGGCCAACAAAGAAGGGCCGCAAGGGTTCTGGTCGTTGGGGCCGGCGGCACAGCAGGTGAGCTTGTGGCCGCCGCTCGACTGGAGCCGCAATGGTCTTTTGTTGCCCTCGATCCGTCAGCCCCGATGCTTGATCTTGCCCGTGCACACCTGAACAAGTCCGGCCTGTCTGATCGGGTGGAAACAGTTCTTGGCGTCATAGGGGATTTAGATAATGCGCCATCGTTCGACGCCGCAATCATGATTGGGGTGCTGCATCATTTGCCGGGGGACGCGGCAAAGCAGGATCTTCTCGCGCAGATTGCGACGCGGCTAAAGCCGGGAGCACCTTTCGTTCTTGCGGGAAATTGCCGAACATATGGATCCCATCCTCTGCTTCTGGCGGCTTGGGCGGCGCGTTGGCGTATGAGCGGCGGCGCCGGAGAGGAGGAGACCCAGGCCAAAATGGGTACAATACTTCAAGGCGTCGAACCTCCCGCCTCAGAAGAGGTGGTTTTTTCCCTGCTTACGGAGGCCGGATTCAAAGAGCCAATTCGATTTTTTGAGAGTCTGTTTTGGGGGGCTTGGCTAGCCCGTCGTGTTGAGACGACAAACCAACAACCGACAGGATCGAAAGAGGGCTAGCCGTAGATTATTTTGAAACGGCAACTCTGTGACCCTGATGTCTATTTGAAGGACGAGACTCAGCCAGCGCCTCAGTGACCACTTTGTGGCATTGTTGATGGACGTGATCGTTTGCAAGCGCACTCTTTACCACTTTTTAGGGCCTGACAAACATAGTGGCGGCACCTCGGCAGAAGCCCGAGCTGTTTCAGCGCCCCAGAATGAAGGTGCCCTATGTCTGATATTACGCTTTCCAAAGCGGTTCGCTCGAACCTGCTTTCGCTCCAGAACACCGCCGATATGATGGCAACGACCCAGAACCGCCTTGCCACCGGCAAGAAGGTGAATTCGGCGCTGGACAACCCCACCAACTTCTTCACCGCCTCCTCGTTGAACTCGCGCGCCAGCGACATCAACGCCCTGATGGACGGCATGGCCAACGGCATTCAGACCATCGAAGCCGCCGACAACGGCCTGACCGCCATCACAAAGACACTCGAGTCCATGCAGTCGACCCTGCGCCAGGCTCGCCAGGACAAGTCGTTCGAGACGGCGTCCTATTCGCTCGCCGAAGGGCTCACCGATGCTGACACGCTGTCGCTCTCCGGTGGCGCTATCGGCGAAACAGCGGTCGAAATCGAACTGGGCACGGCTGCCGTTGCTGCCACGCCGGCAACTCTGGATGCCGCCGGCGGCACCGCTTTGACCACTGGCACGGGCACTGACCTTCAGGCGCTCGACGGAGAAACCATCACCGTCGATGCCGGCAACGGCAATACGGCCAGCTATACCTTCAACGCAACCGACGACAACGCCACGCAGATCGCTGCCATGAATACCGCGTTCGCTGCTGCCGGCGTCGAAGCCACGGCCAGTGCCGACGGTCTTGACTTGGCCAACGCCGATGGTGCGAACTTTACAGTCACCACCTCTGATGGGGCGGTCGACACAGTGATTGGTCAGACCAGCGGCACTGCGTCGACTGATGGCGTGGCAGCGGTCGCCGCCGCCTCTAAGACTGTCGACCAGCTCGTTAGCGAGATCAACAACAACGACGATCTCGAAGGCAAGATCCGCGCGTCCAATGACAATGGCAACCTGCGCATCGAGAACCTCTCGACCCAGGAACTCAATGTCGACGGTGCAACCAGCGGCGGCGTCATCGATGGTTCGTCCACCGGTGCTTCGACCATTGGCGGCAACTCGGTCCGTGCCGACCTGGCCAACCAGTACAACGAACTGCGCGACCAGCTCGACAAGCTTGCCGACGATGCCTCGTTCAACGGTATCAACCTGCTGCGCGGCGACAAGCTGACCATCACGTTCAACGAAACCGATACCTCGTCGCTCGAGATCCAGTCGCGTATTCCGAACGAAGACGGCGAAGCCACCAGCGGCCTGTCGATCAACTCTGCTTCCCTTGGCATCAAGACCAACATGGAAGAATCCGATCTCGACAGCGATACCAGCATCGACTCCATGCTGGCCGACATCAAGACTGCCGTGAACACAGTTCGCTCGCAGGCTTCGGCCTTCGGTTCGTCACTCTCTGTCGTCGAAAACCGCCAGGACTTCTCCAAGAACATGATCAACACGCTGGAAACCGGCGCGTCGAACCTGACCCTGGCCGATGCCAATGAAGAGGCCGCAAACCTCCTCGCCCTGCAGACCCGTCAGCAGCTGTCCTCGACCGCTCTGTCGATGGCTTCGCAGCAGGATCAGGCAGTGCTTCGTCTGTTCTAAGACAAGCAAATCATCTAAGCGAAAAGGCGGTCCAGAAGGGCCGCCTTTTTTATGGAGGCGATATTGCCGCTAAAGATCAATCTCAAGGACGGCGAAAGCGTCTATTTCGGCGCTTCTAAGGTCACCGCTGTCCACAACGGCGGGTACACGATTTTGATCATCGATGGGGAGTCGATGCCGGTCCTCAAGGAATCGGAGATGGTTTCTCTCGACGATGCCGACACGCCGAAAAAGCGCCTCTACTACCATATGCAGCAGCATTACCTTGAACGCAGCGGAGAGCATCTTCGGATTGCCGAGGATCTGGCTAGGGGGTTGTCACGCAATGACCTTGAGATTTTCAATGCGGCCCGGGCCGCTTTTACCGAAGCCCGACAGTTTAAGGCACTAAGGCTTCTTCGAGATTTGGCTGGCGTATAACGACAGTCCAGAGCCGACACGTGCGGAGTGGAATACGGGTCCAGAGCTTTGTTGTTCACGACCGAGTCGGCTTGATCGTGTAACTCACGATGCTCCGGCTGAGCCCCCAGATAAAGGAAGGTCGTGGGACGATCCTCCTTACCACCTAGCGCTGCTGGCACCATCACTCAAAAAAAATTCCCGAGCCGGTCTCGTCGATAACGTTCGATCCAGTTGGACCCAACCGTGACCGAGCTCACGCGCTCTGCAGGGCTTGGGTTTACAGACGCTGCGGCCGCCGTTCGGCACAACAGTGCGCAACCAATCACCTGTCCGAGAAGGTTGCAATCGATCTGGGCGTATGGGTGCAGACCAGCGAACGGAACTTGGACGCGGGCACTGGGCGGCTTAGATAGTAGCCTTGTGCCTGGGTGCAACCGGCCTCGCGCACGAGGTGGAGCTGCTCTACAGTTTCGACGCCCTCTGCTGTCGTGGCTATCTTCAACCTTTTGGCAAGACTTGCGATTGATTGGACTATGGCAAAGCTATCGCTTCGACTGGGCAAGCCCCGTACAAAGCTCTGGTCGATTTTGATTTTATCGAAGGGGAAACTGAGCAAATAGTTTAGCGATGAATAACCCGTCCCAAAATCGTCCAGCACGATACTGATGCCGAGCTTCCTGAACCGGCGAAGAGTTTCCTCGTTTGCCTTGCTGTGTTGCAAAAGGACCGATTCTGTTATCTCGACTTCCACCCGTTCAGCGGGCAAGCCGGAGGTTAAAAGCGCTGACGCTAAGCGATCGTACAGAGTGACGTCTCTAAATTGCATCGGCGATAAATTAACCGAAATGCGCATGCCCTCGGGCCATCGGGCGGCTTCCTGGAAGGCTCTCTGGAGCACCCACTCTCCCAGAGAATTTATGTAGCCGGTCTCTTCAGCGAGGGGGATAAATTCCGCTGGCGAGATCGCTCCATGCACGGGATGGTCCCACCGAAGCAAAGCTTCACCTGCGGTTATCTTCATCGTGCTCAAGCAGATCAGCGGCTGATAGTGCAGTTGCAATTGGTCCAGCTCGATCGCCTTTCGTAGATCGTTCTCAAGGCCGCGCTTGCGGAGAAGCTTTTCTTCCATTTGCGGGTCGAAGCGCCGGTAGGTGTTTGCCCCCTGTTCCTTGGCGCGATAGAGAGCCAGGTCTGCCTTTTTGATCAAGGTCTCACTGCTCGTTCCATCCTCGGGCGCGCAGGCATAACCAATGCTCGTGGTTAGCGATATCTCCTTGCCATCGATGATATAGGGTTGGCTCACTGACTTCAGCAAACGCTCTGCCATGGATGGGACGTCCAATGGTGTGTCTTTTTGAGGGACATGGAGAATTGCGAACTCATCCCCACCCAAGCGCGCCACAAGCTCGGAGATCGTCGCTGCAGACTTGAGCCGGTTTGCAACCGCTCGCAGCAGTGCATCCCCGATGGGATGCCCCAATGTGTCATTGACTTCCTTGAAGCGGTCAAGATCGAGATAGAGGATTGCGAAAGGCCTTTGATCGGCACCCATTTGGTCGATGGCATGCGCAGTTCTTTTCCAAAACAGCACGCGATTAGGCAGGTCTGTGAGCGAATCGAAGTGAGCCATATGGGCGATACGATTCTGAGCCTGTTGCCGCTCTGTTATGTCTTCAAAAGTGGAAACCCAACCCCCGCCGGGCAGCGGCTGGTGAGAGACGTAAAGAATGGTGCCGTCGTCCATCAGGTGATTGTGCTCATCGACCGCTCTCATGTTGTCGTCTCCGACGAGCGTTGATGGGGGCACCTGTTCATTTCTCCAGCCGGGAAGGAGATGTGCTGGAAGAAGATCCGCCAAGCTCGCGCCTTGTCCCGTTCGCTGCGTATCGAGGCCAAATACGTCGAGAAATCTCCCGTTGCAGACGAGCAATCGTTGCTGAGCATCGGTCAGGCACAGGGCCTGGGACATGTTGTTGAGCGCCGCTTCAAACCAATGGAACTGAGTTTGGAGTGCATCTTCCTTGCGCCGCAGTTGCTCATGAGCACGCGCCAGCAAAATGTTGTTAAACAACAGAAGGCCGATGAATATCAGGCCGCAGACAATCAATCCGACGGCAACCCAGGCGAACACCCATTGGAGCCGAAAAAGGTCATCGCGTTCGGCATTTACGCGTGCAGCGTTCCAGGCATTGGCGTCAACGGACAGGCGCACCAGATCGGAATAGAGCGGAGCGAGGAGCTCAAGCAGTTGCGTAGCGGTACCCGGATCATCAAGATTTTCGATCAGAGGTCGTGCAGCATCAACCACGCGCTCGAGCTCTGCCACGGTATTCCTGTTGCGAACATCAGAGGCGATGAATTCTGCGAGAAAGTCACTGTGAAGGGCATTCAAGCGGTTAACGACGATGTCGAACCGCAGTTGTACCTCTTGGGCGTCGATAGCGTTAAAACCCATTCCATAGGCGCCGATCCGCTGTTCGAGCTTTGCATATTCGGATGGGGCTTGAGCGACAAGCCAAGTGACGTTGCCTCGCCCAAGGGGATCGAGAGCCTGTTGACGCTGCAACAATAGGGTTCCGATGTAACCGGCGGCACAGATGAATGCGATAACGCCAATGCTCAACGCGATGCGCAAAATCTTGAACCGGGAGCGCTGCGCCCAAAGAGAGTGTCTGGCCAAGGTTTATTCGACCACGATTTCTTTTACCTGCCAAACGGCCCGCCCGTGATAGGGCTGCGCATCGAGGGCAGGGTGCTTGTCAAAGGGATAGATTACAAAGAATGGTCCCTGATCAGCCACGGGCATGTACTCACCGTTTCGCTTTATAGCCAGGATGACGCCGAACTGGGAAAAGTCTGAAACTGGAATGTCGACGCTATAATCGTTGAGAGCGGTTACCGTTGCTATCGTGCCGCTAACACCTGCAGCTGACAGGATTTGCTCGAACGGGACCCCTTCAAAATCCACGACCCCTTCGTTCCAAGGGGTGGTGGTCTTTATCGAAACCATCCCCATCTGTTCCAACTCGTGGCGGTCGAACGTCTTCGAGACTGGTGAGCCCGAGTCATGACCTTTGACGACGATAGCAGGAAGGTCAGTCTGGGCAGCGATAGCCTGTGACACAAACATGCAGGTCGCGAGTGCTGCCGCAATGAGTGCGGAATTGGTGCGCATTAAGATCATCACGGTGCTCCTTAAGGCCCTAACAGGAACCAAAAAGCTTCAGATGAGGTAAATCACATTTGGACATTTTCTAACATGTTAAGGTGGTCGCAGGTTTGAGTTTTGCGACCTCATCGATTGATCACAGATGTGCGGTGTGCCATTGGGCCAGCTTGAGCAGCTGGAGTGCTGGGGACTGCCGATCAAAATCTACAGCTACACGGAGTTGAGCAATGAAGCGGCGCTTGTATCTCGATCTGGGGGCCAATAACGGGGACACCATCGCCGCCGAACTTGCTTCATCCAGGATCGACTTTTGCTGGGGTTTCGAACCCAATCCTCAGCTGGCTTCTAAATTGCGGCAGCGGTTCAAGGATGACCCCGTCGAGATCGTTGAGGCGGCCGCTTGGATTGTGGAGGGGGTTCGCCCGCTTTACCTCGGCCATCCCCTATCCTCCACCTTGCTGGCAGGAAAAGTTGCCCTACCAGACTACCCTGAATTTGCCATCACCTACGAGGTGTCAGTTGATGTTCGGACAGTAGACACGGCGGGGTGGCTGCGCGACCATATTCCGGACGGTGATGCGATCACGATGAAGATGGATATCGAAGGTGCTGAGTATGAAGTCCTGCAGCGCCTCCTCGAGAGTGGCGAGATCGACCGCATCGACGAGCTCAGATGTGAATTTCATCCCGAGCGGTTTCCGGCCTACAGCAGAAATCACGATCAGCTTGTACAAGCGGTGGAGGCACGAACCAGGCTGGTTCAATGGCGATGACGACCGGATCGGCCGTGCGTTAGGTCACAGCCTCGGGGGGGGCGCAAACCCTCCAATCCGCCGCAGGATCGCCCAACGCGGTGCGCTTTCGTCTGCGTCAAGGCGCACAATCACTCATTTGAATTCCGGCGTTCTGTAGCACGGAGAACCGTGCCAACGCGCTTAGGAAGTGTAGCCAACAAAAAATGGCAGTACGGCAAGTCGGTGAGTCTCCGTTTCGCCGGCCCCGAGCCAATCCTGAAGGATCGCGCAGTCTCCTGTGCCGACCGACATCCCTGTGCGTAGGTGGTTCATCATTGCCTACTCGTTCTTCGGCGTACGGCATCTGGCCGGAGCTGAAGGTTAAAACAATACCTCTTCGGGTCCCATGTCAATGCTATAATAATAACGTCTCCTATTTGTAAGATGTTGAAGAAGTTGCTGCTGACGGATGTCAGACAATATTTGAGTCACTAAACCAGGTGAATTGCGGAACTGGCATTCGCTCACATAGTTGGCCACGCAAGGATGCCGACCCGGCACCTTTATCTTTATCTCTGACCGGAGGCAGTCATGAAAAAGAATACGGTTCACACTATCATTGCATCTCTTCTCGCTTCGACTGCGATCGCAAGCGCATCGGTGGCCCAGGAGAGCCAAGCTCAACAGGACGCATGCGTCACCCTTGCAACCATCAATGAGGACAATGCCGAACGCTTCGATGAGGACTGGCTGAGCCAGTCACAGCAGATCGTTGAAGCGGGTGATCCCGCAGACTGTGCACCATGGGTTGCAGAGGCCGAACGCGCACGCGAACAAGAGAGCGCCGGCAGCGCTCAGCTCGTGGGCGGTCGCATTGTTGTCCAGCAACCTGAACCCCAGGTAACGGTGGACCAGAGTGCACCGGAGATTTCTGTGCAGCAGGGGCAGCCAGTGGTGACGGTTCGCCAGCCGCAACCGGAAATTGTGGTGCAGCAGGCACGGCCCACGGTCACAATAGATATGCCTCAACCAACAGTGACCATTTCGCAGCCCGAACCGGAAATTTCCGTCAATATGCCCGAACCGGAAGTTTCCGTTCAGATGCCTGAGCCCGACATCTCGGTGCAACAGGACCAGCCGCGGGTCCAGGTGGAGCAGGGCCAGCCCCAGATCGACCTTCAGATACAAGAACCCGAAGTGGTTGTGCAGGAGGACGAAGAGCAAGCTCAGGTCGAGATCGAACAGGGCCAGCCGGTGGTTCGTGAGCAGGCCGGCGAAACCCAGCCGCAGGTCAACATCGAGCAGGAAGAGCCATCGGTGCGTTTCGAGGGCGGCGGCGAACCCCAGGTGCAGGTGAACCAGGCTGAGCCGGTGGTGCGCTTCTCACAGGAAGGGGGCGGCGAACAGGGTGCCGACTCTGAGCAACCCGCAGCCGCTCAGAACAATGCCGAGGCTCAAGCGCCGCAAGAAGGGCCGCAGGCGGGCGGGGACGCGCCTGAAGCGGGCGAAGGCACGGCCCAATCCGCTGGCGCTCTGCAGCTTTCGGTCGAGACACTCCTTGACCGCGAAGTAATCAATCTCAACCAGGAACCGCTTGGCACAGTTGAACGTGTCGTTACCGACGGACAGACTCACTATCTGGTCTTGGCCCATGGGGGTTTCCTTGGCTTGGGCGAAGATGAGACGATTGTTCCGGTCGAGCAGGTCAGGGTTGGACCTGACCAGATCTATCTTGTGATCGATGCCGAGAGCCCCGAAGTGCTCCAGCAGGCGACCACGGTTTCGTCCGAGGAGGTCGAAGACGTATCCGCCGACGAAGTCGTCACTATCCAGAGCCAGTAGAGCTCGATATGGAAAGGCGCTCTTTGGGCGCCTTTCTTTTTTCACCCGCCGAGGATCTGCGCAGCTGACCCGAAAGGGCCTCGTATTGCGTTGACCGGGCCGGCAACCTGAAGGTTGCACGGGAGGCGAGGCAAACGGGAGATCCGACATCGTGGCAATACTAACGAGGATAGCCTGCGTTTGAAGGCGCCCTCAGATGTCGTTGTGGCGCTGTTTGCCCCCCTGGTGCACGTGCGCGAAGCAACTTTTCCAAGAACCCCAGCCAATTTGCGCTTTTGCAATCAACACTGCCGGGCAAAGCACACGAGAAAGCCCTCTCGTTTGCTTTGCCCGATCCTGGGATGCGCAAAGTTCTAGGAAACCTGCAGCACGATTTTCCCAAGTTGTTCATTGGCGTCCATGATTTGATGGGCGCGGACGACCCGAGAAAAGGGGAGCACGTCGCAAATGGTGGTGCGGATCTTTCCTGCACTGAGCAAAGGCCAGACTTTTTCTACGAGTTCGCGTGCCAGACGCCCTTTATAGGCGGCGTCACGGGGCCGTAATGTCGATCCGGTCAGAGTCAGCCGGCGCCGCACCAGATCTCGTACATTGACCTGGGCGGTTGCTCCGAGATGGCTCGCGATCAATACAAGTCGCCCATCATAGCCGAGCAGATCGAGTTGCTTTTGCGTATAGGGGCCTGCTTGTCCATCAAGCACGATATCGAGGCCTTGATCACCGATATGTCTGCGGATCTGTTCGTCCCAATCGGGTTCGCGGTAGTCGAAAGCTGACTCAGCACCCATTTCCAAGCAGAACGCGCGTTTTTCCGCGGTGCTCGCCGTCACCAGCACACGGGCCTTGAACAGCTGACGCGCGATCTGTGTCGCTGCCAAACCGACGCCGCTTGTTCCGCCCTGGATCAGCAGTGCTTCATTTTCTGCCAGCCGGCCGAGCCAGACGACATTGTTCCAAGCGGTAAAAAAGACCTCCGGTAGGGATGCAGCTTGGATGAAATCAAAGCCACTTGGGATCGGCATGACCTGTGGTGCGGGAACGGCGCAGAACTCAGCGTAGCCGCCGCCGTTGGCAAGAGCACAGACCTTATCGCCGACCGTCACGTCTTTGACGTTCTCGCCAACTGCAGAGACGATACCCGCCACATCAAGACCAAGAAGGTCCGATGCGCCCGGCGGCGGGGGATATAGACCCCGCCGCTGTTGAACGTCGGGACGGTTCACGCCTGCGGCGCGAACAGCAATCACGACTTCATCGGCCTTTGGCTGCGGTACCGGCCGCGTCGCGAACTGAAGAACCTCTGGTCCGCCCGGTTCTCGGATTTCGACAACCCTCATTGTTTCTGCCAAGGTTCTATGCCTCCGCACGCGCCCAATTTCGTTCGATAGGATTGGCCAAAGTTCCGAGACCTTCGATCTCGATGCTGATGGTGCCATCAAGTTGGTGCAGATTGACGTTTCGGTGCCCATTGGGGAAATCACCGACGCCTTTGGCCGAGGTGCCAAAACAGATCACGTCACCGGGTTCGAGCGTGAAATATCGACTGGCCTCGGCCACCACTTCTTCGATCTTGAAGCGATAGCTTTCGGTGTTATCCACGGCGAAGGGCTTGCCATCGAGCCAACCTTTAACTTCCAATCGGTTGGGATCGGCGACCTCGTCGCGGGTGGTTACCCATGGCCCCATGGGGCCAAAGGTGTCACTGGCCTTAGAGCGCGCGTGATAAACGAAGTAGACATCATTGTCGTCTTCGCCCCTGCGGTGGCGCCATGCAAGATGGTGCGGTCGCAGCAGATGCGGCTCGCGTGTGGTTGCAATGGAATCCATGCCGAATTTGAGGCCATGGGAGGTGACATCGTTTATGATCGTGTAGCCAAAGAGGGCTTCACGGGCGTCCTCGACCGAGATGTTCTTGCAGCGCTTGCCAATGACACCGCCCAGTTCGAGTTCAGGAATGGTTTCACCGTAGTGTTCTTCCATGATGATGGGCTGGTTGTGGCCGGTCAGGCAGGACGGGGCCTTGAAAAAGAAGTTGGGTACGCCCGGATCCTTATGGGCGGATTTTCGGATGCCCATATTGTTGAAGGCAACGCCGATCACTTTGCTGGGGCGAGGCTGCGGCGGCAGCCAGGTGACCTCGGATAGATCGAGCACAGCATCATCGCGAGCAGCGGCAACGGCTTGGGCCATACGCGATAGCTCAGCGTCACCTGCCTCGATCACATCGTTGAGCGTCTTAGGAGCCTCCAAAAAGCCAGCCTGATCGTAGGCGGCGGTAACCACGATCCCTTTGCCCTCGCGCTCGGCTATGAGCACAGCTCTTCCGTTCTGGAGAATGGTTCCCAGTTTCATCATTGGTCTCCGAAGTCGTTGATTGATGTCAGCTCGCGGTGGTCGGTCGCCACAGCCCCAAATGGTTCTGGCCATAGGCGAACACGAGCACGGGTAATATGAAAGCCAGCGCGAGCAGCGTTAGTGACAGCTCATCCCATCCCGGAACCGCATCAGCGGGCAGGGCAAGCGCCATAGCGCCCGCGATCAGAACAAGCCGAAGCGGCCAGCTATAGGGGCGCTTGGAGAAAAGGGGGCCGATAACCAAGAGGTATCCCTGCATCGCGCCGGCAAAGATGAGGATTCCCAGTCCTGCCAGAGTGAGCGAGATCGCGGTCTCGATTGGCGAGCCCTGCAAGACGAGAGCGGGCTGAAAAACGAAGAAGAAGGGGATGAAATAAATGACGCTTCCGAGCTTCATCGCCTCGAACCCGGTACGCATCGGGGGTGTCCCGGCAACCGAAGCGGCCGCAAAAGCGCCCAGTGCTACAGGCGGAGTAATGAAAGAGAGCATGCCCCAATAGAAGATAAACATGTGCACCGCGACCGGATCAAGGCCCGAGGTGATCAGCGCAGGAGCCAGTAGGATGGCCAGGAAAATGTAGGCTGCAGTCGATGTCATTCCCACGCCCAGGATCAAGCTCGTCAGCGCACCCATGATGAGTAGCAAGATTGAAGAGCCGCCAGCGATTGCGAGCAGATCGTTGACCAGTGTGCCGGCCAGCCCGGTGACCGAGAGCGCACCGATAATCAGACCCACGGCCGCCAAAATACCAATCAGATTGGCAAACAGACGCCCCAAGCTATCAACGAAAGCTCCGAGATCCTTCCATCCCCAGCGGTGGTCTTTCGATGCGATCTGATTGATGACAATGAGCAGTGGCGCGGCAAAGAACGGGGCGATCGTTTCGCGCTTGAGAACCAGCAGCATGAAGATCAGCAGAGCGAACGCGAACAGATAGTACCAACCTTCCCGTAACGTCTGACCTATCTTGGGCAATTCCTCGCGGGGCAGCCCCTTTAGTTCCTCCTTGGCGGCGCGTGCATCGATCTGGATGAAAAGTCCAAAAAAGAACAGGACTGAGGGGATGATGGCGGCCATCGCGATATCGGCGTATGGGACGCCGAGCAGATTGGCCATGACGAAAGCTGTAGCGCCCATCACGGGGGGCATCAGCACGCCCCCTGTCGAGGCGGCGGTTTCAACACCAGCGGCAAATGTCCCTTTCATGCCGGTGCGCTTCATGGCCGCGATCGTCATGGGACCGGTTGTGAGAACGTTTGTAACAACGCTCCCGCTCATTGAACCCATCAGGCCGCTCGAAAAGATTGCGACTTTGGCCGGACCACCTCGTACATGCCCTAAAAGAGCGAACGCCAGGTCAATAAAGAACTTGCCAGCGCCTGTATGCTGGAGGGCGGCGCCAAAAATGATGAAGCCGATGATAAGGTTGGCAAACGAGCGGAAAGCCACGCCCAAAACGCTCTCCGAACTCATGGCGTGGTAGGCTGCGGTGAGATCGAGTGGTGCGGGAAAGGCTGAAATAGGCCCCGGCAGGGAGCCAGCGAAAACCGGGTAGAGCGAGAGGACGCCCACGATTGCCGCCAGCACTGTTCCGCCCGCGCGCCGTCCGGCCTCGACCACCAGAATCCAGAGCACCGCGCTCACCCAAATCGCTTCTTGGGGCGGGGCCATTTCCCAGCCTTGCATAACGATGTTGAGCCCGTTGGAGAAAAAATAGCCGCATGTGGCAAAGCCGACAACGGAAAGCCCCCAGTCATAGAGCGGGACTGTTTCGCTGTTCGAGTTCGGATCGGCGCGGTAGTAGATGAAAACAAGCGGCAGGGCGAATGCGAGGATCGCATAGAGGTACCGGTTTTCAAGCAGGGTGAAACCGGCCAGGAAGCCGAGGTTGAATATCTGGTTCACTGCGAGAATGACAATGGCCACGGTAAAGGCCCGGGTGAGCCAAAGGCCAAACCCTGCCAACCGCTTGTCGGTCGCTCGCAGTTGCTCAACTTGCTGTTCAACCTGCATTGGTGGTCTCCTGGCCAGCCCGGGTTTATTCGAAATAGACTGGCAGACCAGCCGCCTCGAGAGCCTGTGCGCGTGCTTCGAGCCAGCGCTGCTCAAAGCCTTCTGGCGAACGGTCGACCATTTCTGCCCAAGCCTGAGCCAATACCGCCTGGCGCTCGATCAGGGCATCGTTGTGCGCCTGCATCTGCTCGGTCCAGACCCCCTTTTCCACCCAGTAGCGGATGGCATCATCATCGAAGGGAACAACCCAGGTGAAGGTCTGCCGGTCGCTTAGCCACCCAGAGGCGGTTGGCTCTGCCCGGGCGAAGACCTCGACCTGCTGATCGACAGCTTTGGTCATGTTGTAGACGAGTTCGCTGTCCTGGCCTTCATAGGTAACAAGGACAGGGTAGGGGGCAGCCATGCACTGGAGCGGATTGGTGGGAGAGATGGTGGCACCCACTGTTGCCTCTGTCTGAGCCAGGTGTGGGGCGACTTCAGATAGCCGCTCCCAACCTTGTGTGTCATCGAAAGGCATGGGAACCCAGTGAAGTCCGCGAGGAGAGGCAGCAGCTTGTTCGACTACGCCCCCAGTCGTCAGTCCAGTGGTCGCATCCACCTGGCCATCGATAAGGGCCTGCCATGCCTGGCCGTAGCCGGGCATTTCCACAAGCGTCACGTCATCGGTGGTCAGGCCGGCGAACGCTAAGAAGGCTTCGATATTGGTTTGCAGGGCCGGCGCACCGAGAACCCAGGCCACACGCTTTCCGGCGATATCTGCCATTGAGCGAATGCCAGCATCCCCGGCGGTGCCCAAGGCGAGACAATTGTCGGCAGAAGCACTTGAAAGCATGCGCAGCGGCTGCGGACCCCAATCTGGGGACGCAAATGCAGAAACGCCCTCGGCGGCAAAGAACACATCGTTCCCGGCAGCAGCAAAGGGGATCCGATTGTTGCGTACCGGAGCGAGCCGCGAAACGTCATTGCCTGCAGGGATAACGCGCAGGGAGATGCCATAGGCATTTTGGAGGGCTTGGCCGATTGCTACGGCCTGGTTGTATCCCGAGCTGCCGACATCGAATGCGCTCCAGGCGAGGGTGCCGGGCAGGTTGACGTCGCTGTCCTGACCCAGCGCTGGGGCGAAATTTGCACACGCCATGGCGGTCGCGAGCAAGGTGGCACGAATTAATGACATGGATTGTCCTCCCAAAAGTCGAATGGTCTATTCATCCAGCCCGAGCAGTCGGGCGGGGTTAGTACTGACAAGCTTGCGGATATCTTGTGGGCTGTAGCCCAGACCGAGGCAAAGCTTTATGGCCTGGCGCATCCCCTCAACTGGAGAGGGATTATCAACCTGACCGAGATCAGATCCTATAGAAGAATTGTCGATACCGGCCGCGTCTATCTGCCGCTTGAGCTCCTCGGGTGGATAGACGTTGAAGCGGGAATCCACAAAAAGGCACGCTGACTGTTCCAAAACGGCGCCCATTGCGGCCAGTTCGGCAATGTCGTCATAGGTGCAGTGCAACCCATAGGTTGGATGGTTCACCAAAAGGCGCTTTACACCGCGCTGTTTGGCTTGCTCGAAAAGCGGCCAGACTTCGGCAATGTGGAGATGACCCGAGGACAAGATGACATCGTGCTCTGCGATGATATCGAGGATCTGCTTGGCGGCGTCGACCAATTGGCCATTGGCGTCCACCACGCTGATCCCATAGGGTTTCCTCAGCTGTACGCTGCTGGCGAGCCGAGCGTTTCGATGGGTATTGCGGATGTGGTTTGCCGCATGTGCAGTCGGCATCCAAATCAGCTTGGCGCCAGATTTGACGTTGAAATCGACGGCATGGGGATTGAGACCGCCGGCAGCGTTGTTAAGAACCAGCCCTCCGAACATTTGAACTCCACGGTCGCCCAACAACCGCTCCATGATCGGAATGAACGGTGCGACCGAATAATGGTGGTCCTTGAAAAGCACGGCTCGCATTCCGGCTTGAGCGGCCTGTTCAACCGCCTGAAAATGGTCGAGCTGGCGCGGCATGGTGGAAGGCCCACTGTGCACGTGCAGATCGACTGCGCCCCTCATGAGGTCATCAACAAGTGTTTCATCGGCACCTTCCATAAAGGCGCGCGCTTGCTGGCGGAACGAGGTCTTAGACATTTCGGCGATTTCTCCTCGGCGTCCGGTTCGACTATTGCCCGCCACTCTCGTCAAAGGCGTTGTTATGTGCAAAACCTAAGCGCGGCGATTTCGCCAGACGAAACGGATTAAGGAGGGGAGATGTCTATACGCTCGGTTGAGCGGGCCTTTCGGGTACTGCAAGAGCTCAATCTCCAGCCTGTGTCGTCTATTGCTCATCTGCATGTCAGGACCGGGCTGCCCAAACCCACGCTCGTTCGCATCCTCAAGACGCTCGAAGATGCCGGGTATGTGGACAATGATCCGCGGCAGGGTGGATATCAGGTGACCGCTTTGGTGGATTCACTGAGTTCGGGCTATCACGGCGACCCTCTCGTGGTCGAAGCGGGTCGAGCGTGGGCGGTTGCTTTGACAAGGGCTCATCAGTGGCCCATCGCAATAGCCTTGTTCGACACCGATGCGGTGGTGGTTCGCTTTTCGACAGTTCCCGATAGTGCGATGTCGCCGTTCCACAAGACGGTCAATATGCGTTTGGGGTTGTTCTATCGCGGATTGGGTCTAGCTTATCTGGCATTTGCTCCGGACGAGCAGATTGAGTTGACCATAGACATGCTTGCAAAGAGCGACGATCCGGAGAACGCGTTGGCGCGCGAGCCCGAGCGTCTTTGGCGCATCATCGAGACGGTACGCAAGAATGGCTTTGCCGAACGCGCGCCCAATGTGGAACCGAGTAATTCCAATACGCTGGCCGTACCGATTTTCAATGAGAATGGGCGCGTGACGGCAAGTATTGGGCTTACCTATTTCGCCTCTGCCTTCCGCAACCGCAGTGAAGCTGTCACGCGGTATCTTGAAAGCCTTCAGCGGTCATCGCGCGAAATTTCAGCGGAGCTGCGGCGGCTTGCCAGGCATGCCTGAAGCCTCCTGTCATCGGGGAACGGATGTTCAGTGACGCCGCGTTGATTGCACCTTTGGGCGAGTGATGTTCGGCGAGCCACCCCTCACCGGTTGAAGTGTGCCTGGGCGCGTGCAGCAGCCGCTCCTTCAGGATCTTCGGCACCTGGACGAAGGCAGTTCGCACCGCACTATGGGCGCGGGCACGCCAATGAGGAACCCGGAAATAGATGGATTTGCCTTCTCGCAACCCACAACAGCGAGCGAAACCTATGGGAGGTGCCGGGTCGAATACATTTCCGGGTCTTCTTACGTCCTGCGCGCGAAGTAGAACCGTTCTGAACCTCGACTTTGGCTTTCAGTCACGAAAGCAGTCTTGAGCGTCACATCATACTCGAACCCGTGTTGAGCTAGGGGCGCCGTGTAATCTGACAGGGGACGAGCGACAACGTGCGATCCGGCTGCACTCCGCTCGCTGGGGAACTCATCGGCGAAGATGAAATAACCTTTCGGGCCCACACTGCTGAGCGCGCGCTCGAGGAATTTCGACCATTTGGCATCATCGACGAAGTGCACCAAAACGTAGAACGTACATACCAAGTCGAATTGCCCATCGGGCTGCCACGCGTTCAAGTCCATCACCTGGAAGGTGCCAGTGGGGTTGTTCTGACGAGCTTGCTTGACCGCATCTGGCGAGACGTCGATGCCATTGTATTGGTAGCCCTGACTGAGAAACTCATGTGCGATTCTGCCATAACCGCAACCAAGGTCCAGAACAGTTCGAAACGAGGGCCTGAGCAACTTCGCCAAAAGGCTCACCTGAGCTTTGAAGGCTTCTTCTCCACGTCTATTCTCTTCAAGAGGCTTGCCGATGTTGCCCACCGACCGCGGGTCGCCTTCCAGCCTTTTATGCCTTTCAATCCAGTACTTTGCCTGATCAAATGGAGTATCTTGTGTCATAACTTACCTCGTCGCGGAGCCGGTTTGGGAGTTCGGTTTCTTTAAGAATAGGTCAGATAATCACTTCCATGTTCCAGAAGCTGGCCAGCTGGCTCTCGCACAGACGTCGCGCAGCTTCGCTCTTTCCGCAGATTCTTTCGGTCCGAAAACCGAACTGCTCAAGACTTGAGTAATCGGGGTAGCTGAGCACCACCATTTCAACATCCCGTTCTAACGCAAAGCTTGCAAATTGGGCGGCAAGTTCTGCCGGATTTGCTGGCGGTTCGCAGATGCGGACGCCGATGACAACGGTGTCGTCGGCCTTGAACTCGGAAGCAAACGGAAGCAAACCAACGTTATCTGGAAAGATCTCGTCACCTGGCTTGGCGGTACGAGGATCAAGAGGCGCGAGAAGGTCGTCAAGATTTTCGGGATAGTTGGCGCTGATGCGCGTGAGGATGTCTCCCCAACGGTCAGTGGTCATTGCATATTTCCTCTATCAGGCGAGCTGCCTGGGCGGTTCCCGGCTCGGGCAGTTCCAATTCGCTTAGAAGCCCGCGAACATCTTGGCTTCGCGATCCGTCCAGGTGATCGGCAAGTTTTGCGCGCAGAGCGTGCATCTCATGGGGCTCAACGATGTCTGCCAGACCACGCTCGACCGCTGCCATGGCCCGGCGACGTTGGTCATCCATGAACACTGACATCTGCGCCATAAAGATTGTTGGGATTCGGCCGTAAAGCGCTTCGTGGTAGGAGTTGTAACCAGCGGCGCTAATGAACAGATCGGATGCCAATACAAGCGCATTGGCGTGGTGAGTTTTGACGATACGCGTATTTGGCCAGGCATAGGCGCCGGCCTCGACAGTGGCATTTGGCCAAACCACGACGAGGTGCAGAGTATCGGTACGTTCGGCCATCATGGCGCAAATGGCCGCAATCTGCGCGCTCCGGCCAGCGGCTAGTCCGCCGCCAAGCATGGTCACGACCAAATGTTTGAAGTCACGGCCGAAGCGTGTTGCGAGTTCGGCTCGGATAGACTTCCGCCGCCTTTTGGTGAGGGGCACCGTCTGCACAATTGGCCCAACGAAGTGAACGTGACCACCGTGAGAGTAGCTACTGTTGAGTTCCTCGAAGGCCTCAGTGGGGACGATCACACGGCGGAACGCCTTCTCTCGATCGAGCGCGATGCCGTTCGATTGGCCCTCTTGCCAAAGCCCTCGGCGAATCCAGACGCCATTCAGGCCATTTTCGACGATTGAACGATAGATGGAATCGAAAATGTAGCCGCCGTCAAAGACCAAGGTTTGGCTCTCAGCCGTAACTCGGTTCAGCCGCAGGTAATTGACGAGATCGTTCGCATATTCGTGCTTGTGCCAGGTGGATCGACTGACAAGGGGCATCGTATCAAAGCCGTATGATCTCAGCATGCGAAGGCAAGATGGGAATGCCGCAAACACTGGCCGAGACCCGTTTTTTTTCAGCTCGGTCGCGATGAGTGAACAGCGTTGTGCATGACCGAGGCCAACCCCATTGGTTGGAACAAAAACAATGGATGGGTTCTGGGGCTCCTTTTTGCCCGCTGTCGATGCCGGCCCTTGCGCGGCACCACACCCGAGTTGAGATTCGGTGTCCAATCGCTTGATTGCCTCTAAGGCTTCGCCACCCGCTAGGCTGGAAACAAATTTGGAAAGGCTCGCTTGGCGGCCAATCACGTCCAAGGATGACATGATCTCGCCCGCAAGAAAGCCTGCGACAGCCGTCAAATCAGGCGGGCCCTGAAGCATCGGAGCGGCGTAATCAAGGTGTAACCAGCCCGGTGAACAGTCGACGAGGGGCACCCCGCTCACTGCGAGATTTGCCAGGAGTGCCTGTGAGCGGTAGCTTGACGTGGGTGGAACAAAGACCAAGGCGAGGTCTGCCAAGCTAGCCATCGCCGCTGGCACCAGTTCGCTATAGTGGAAAATGCTCACTTCATGACCAAAGCGTTCGGTCCAGGATTGTTTGGATCGGCCATCGGTTAGCACCACGATTCGGTAGGTGAGCGAGGCATGCAGACTGAGAAGGGCGTTGGCTTGGGCTTCTTGTTTCAAATCTGGGCCGATCAAGAGGACGGTCGGCCGTGCATCACGACGAGGAGCCGGGTCAACCGCGACTCCAAAAACCGGCATGTGATGCTTGCCGGCTCCTAGGCCTGGCGAGACAGCGACAATTTCCGGAGACGCGCTCAAGACGTAAGAGAGCTTGGACCTGATGCCGATCTCGGATTGGAAGGATGGGAAGTGGCCCAAAACCAGAGATCGCATGTCAGGAAACGGGTGGAGCCGCCGCAGCCGAGCAAGTGTGGCATCATCAAGCTCGTGACCGCGTACTAGCAAGAGTGCGTCGCCCGGCTTAGGTCGGCTGCTGCGTACGTTGCCTACCACGTCATATATGCTATTGCGTCCGAGTTGGGATGGTACCGAGCCGGATCCGATACAGGCGCTTATTCCTGCCCCCACCAATTGCGAAACCAGCACAGCTAAATCGTCAAATCGGTCTGGGGTTGGCTTGGCCAATTCACAAAAGAGCATCATCGCCTCGCCTAATGCCATCGATGCCAGCCAATACGGTTTCGGCAAACCTGTCGGGTCCAAAGCGTCGAATGATCTTCTGGGCCTGCTCGACGAACTGCTGGTAGGCAGGTGGATCGGCAACGTAACCAGCGATGATGCGATCCAGATCAGTTCCGTCGGAGGGGTGGACAGCTCCGCAAAAATTCATTGCGGTGTCGTGATCGGTGATCACAAGTTTTCCCGCGCAGATCGCTTCTGCGAGAACGCGGCCGAAACTTTCGCGGAGCAGGGGATGGGTGAAGTAGACAAAGAAGTCGATGGACTGGAGAAACTCGGGAACGGGCACAGTGCCGAAAGGCAACACGTCCCAATGGGCCGGGACCGTGCCCGGGTCGAGAAGGAAGCTGTCTCCACCAAGGATGCGGCAAGTGGCGCTAGGCGGGAAGTGCCGCTTCATTACCTCTAAGGGCGGGAATTTCTCAAACCCGGCCCGTGAGTGACGCCCTCGGCGATCAGCAGGTGCCGCTACGGGCGCGACGATATCGAAGTCGCAGATGTTAAACCAGTCGAAAGGGGCAAGCTTCCATTTCGAACCGGAGCGAGAGACCCAGCCAGCCACGTTGTCCCTGTTGTACTGGGACACAGGGCAGAGGCGGCGGGCTCGGCAAATCGTCGACTGCTCGATCAGATCGAGGCAGTGGGAAACATCGAAGCTCTCCGACCCGTCGGGCCGCGTGAAATTCTCGTGGGTGACGACGATAAGGGTGTCGCACACGATACGGTGGTTGCAACATTGGTCGAACTTAAGACATGAGGGGTTATGTATTACGACCACTGGCGCACGAACGACCCCCCCTCCAAGCTGGAGCTCAATGCCAGTCTCGTTTAGCGCCTGCGCAAGAGAGTTATTGACAGCTCGGCCCTTGAACATCCGTGTTTCAAGGCCATGAACCTTTAGCCTTACCCGCGGGTGCAGAGTCTGGATTTCCTGAGCTACAGCCGAAGACGTGCCACCTGGAAAACGGGGGTCGAGCAGCAGCGCGATCCCAAGATAATCATCGATGTACAAACGTTTGCCTCAACTAAAATAATAGCTGGGCCAGTCGTGCAAACTGGCCCAACCAGCCCAAAAACCACTTAGGCACCAAGCAGGCGCTAATAGATGGAGTCGCCGTCGTCCTCGTCTTCGGCTAGCTGGGCCTGCAGGACAACTCGCTCGTCAATCAGCTGAGCTACAAGCTGCAGCGACGCCAGGGAGGGCGCCGCCCAGAACGCCCGCAGAGCGTCGCCCAAGGACCCTGGAAGTTCCAGGAGCTCGGGGTTTGTTTCGAGAAGCAGTGCGAGCTCCTCAACCTGTTCGTTGGCCACGTAGAGTTCGACGAGCGTAAGTTCGTCTTCGGTGACTTGAGCCGATACTGGAGAGCCCAGCTGCAAACCAAGCAGAAGGGCAGCAACGGCGATTGACAGCTTTCGATTTTTCATACTGGCACCTCATATTGCCGCATCACCCGTGGGGCGCAATGAGCGTCACACCCAAATCGTTCCTTCCGATGTGCTTCATTTATCTCAGCTAATTTGGCCGGTGAGACAGACCTGAGGTGTCAGCCGAGGCGTACACCCCGGGGTCGTCCACGGATTGGAGTGGATTATTGGGCAGGTTGGCCCGATAACTTGTGAGGCTCCAGCTGGTATGGCCAAGCTGGTTTCGGCCCGACCACCGGCGCGCTCTGGCGCCGGTACCGAGTTCGACGAGAGGTCTTGCGCCTTGGCACCGAACGGTGAGAATGCGCATGGCCCACTGATTGTGGGGCTTTCTTGGGAACACCCCTCCCTCGATCCTGAGCATCGAGGCAACCGAGGTCGGGTTCAAAGCGCCGCCACGGCGGGGCCGCGCCACCAACGCCACACAGGCGGCGCATCAATTGGTCTGCCGCGCCCCTCACGAAGTGCTCACCGGGCCACGGCAACATTTAGTTCAACAAGCGGCTGGCGCGGCCGATGCTGGTCCATCAATTGGAAACCAGATTTGCAATGACGCACGGAGACTCATGCGCTCTATGGATCACCTGTCAGCTCTCGGGGGCTTGTCGACATCCGCTCTCCCGCTATTGCCATGTAAATGACATTGGCATCGTATGCGTGCCAAAGGATCAGAGACCTCCTGTCCGGGAAATCGATTTTTGAGCTGTATGCGGACAATCACTAGCAGCTTGACGAAGTCCTCTCCTTTGGCGGTTCGGCAAACTCGACGCCCAGTTGCACAGGCAGTGGAACGAATATGAACGAGGATCACACGGTCAGTTTTGAAGCCGCGGGCAAAATGCTATCGCTGAGCTTCGCCAGTAGGGCGGACCATATCGCCCACATGATAGAGCAAACCGGCACCTTTTACGAAGCCGAGATGCTGACCGATGCCCGCTCGCGGCTCTTTTATCCAAAGTGCGTTGTCGATGTGGGAGCACACGTGGGGAACCACACGCTCTATTTCGCCCATATGCTTGGCGTGCGAACCCTCTCTTTCGAACCCAACCCGGCAACCTTCCGGCACCTTGTGGCCAATGTCTCTAATAATGGGCTGCAGAAGCTTTGCACAGTACGGAATGCAGCCGTTGGCGCCATGAGGGGGCGAGCCAATGCCGAGGAGGCCTCGGCCAAAAACAGTGGCATGGCGACCGTCAAGCTTGACGCGGAAGGGGCGATCGAGGTCGTTTCGCTCGATGATGAACTCATCGGCGAGACAGACATCGATCTCGTCAAGATCGACGTCGAGGGTTGGGAACTCGATGTGCTGCGCGGCAGCTTGAGCATTCTTCAGCACCACCGACCGCTGCTCTATATTGAAGTATTGGAAGGCGAATTCGACGCCGTGCGCAGCTTTCTGGGCGCCGCCAATTACCGTTGTTGGAAGCGCTTCAATATCACTCCGACCTTTCTATTCCTACCTCTTGAGCGTCTTGGCGCATGACCGCGAGCATGCGATGAGGCGATACGTAAGAGGTCCCAATATGACCACGATCCGCTCAGTTCGCGGGCGATTTCGGTGAATATCTTGGCGATCTGAGCCGTTCCCGGGCTCGTGCCCGAAGTTTTGGAGCGTCATGCTCGGCTTGCCGCGCGGTTGCACTCGCCGAGGCACGATCAGGGCGGCATAGTTTACTACGCGCTTCAGACGGCGTTCGGTGCGGGTTCTAGTTCGAATCCGCACACCTCGTGATGGCCAAGCAAGCCGGCTGGCCCGGGCTGAGCAACTCCAACCCGTTGGCCACATCGATTGTCAAGGAGAATGGACGCGTGACGGCAAGCATCGGGCTTACCTATTTCACCTCTGCCTTCCGCAGCCGTGGTGAAGCTGTCTCGCGAGAAATCTCAGCGGAGTTGCGGCGGCTTGCCAAGCATACGGGCAAGTCAGAGATCACGAAGGGGCGGATTTTGGCACCAAGTTTCTGCCGGAAACGACTGATCCCACCTAACATGTGCAGACCGCGTCCCCTTGTTTGGCCGGTCCGGCGGATACACTTCACTCAAGACGGCCGAAAAGCAGATTTCCAGCGGTAGCGTTCAGTAACGTTTTGGCCGATCTTGATCAGCCTTGGGGCCACTCCTTTGTTGTTCCGCAAGCACGATCGCCAAAACTGAGAGTAAGAGGACGAAGAGACCGAAGATGCCTGCGGTTTCTTCAAGCCCAATTTGCTGCGCGAGATAGCCAGCAGCCATGGCTGGCACGGCGTTGGCGAGATAGCTTTCGATGTAAAAGGCGGCCATGAGGCTTGCGCGCTCCTGTGGTGCGGCGAGCGGAACGACGCTGCGCAGTGCACCCAGAAAGCCGGCGCCGAAGCCCAGTCCCGCGACCATCGAGCCCAAAAGCAGAGCCAGTGGCAAGGAAAGCGCAACGCCCGAAAGGATCATGCACATACCGATGATGAGCGCCGTCGAACCTGCGATAAGCGAGGCGTGGGCCGAGTGTCGCCTGGCAAAGAGGATTGCGGTCGCACCGCTGACGGTGAGCGCCGCAACGGTGAGGCCCCCCATCCAGGTGGCATCCGATCCCGCGACCTCTTTCAGGAGTGAAGGCATCAAGGAAAGATAAAAACCGCCTAGCGCCCAGGCTGCGACATTGATGGGGGTGACAATGAGGAGAGCGCGCCTTGCCGCGGCCGGAACCGCAATGCGCGGGCGCCAGTTCCAGGCGTGCCGCACGCACTCCACTGCTGTCTCCGGTGATCGCGCGGTGCGGAGGAGTTGCATCAGGAAGACAGCGAGAAGCAGGAGATAGACGAGATGCAGCGGCGCCGGTGCGAACTGGGCCAGAAGCCCACCGCCTAGTGCACCAAGGCCCATGCCGGCCATCGGCGCCACGCTGCCGACAAACGCGCCGCGCTCCCGATCGATGTCGATCAGAGCCGCGCCGAGCGACGCGGTGGCAAGCCCCGTGGAGAAGCCTTGCAGGAGCCGGGCGGCGACCAGCCAGACGACATCCTTCGCCGCAAGAAAAAGGATGAGAGCGCCCGCTTGCAAAAGAAGGGCGCCGATGATCACGGGACGCCGGCCAAACCGGTCGGAGAGGGAGCCAAAGCACAGAAGAGCCACGAGCAGCGCCTGAGCATAGACGGCGAAAACGACCGTCAAGAGGAAGGGCGAGAAGCCCCACATCTCCTGGTAAAGCCGATAGAGAGGCGTTGGAGCGGCGGAGGCGGCGAGGAAGGCGACCAGGGAGATCGCGTGAAGGGCGATCGAGGGTCTGTGCGGCGGCACCAAGCCATCGAATTTGGTGGTCATCGGGTTGCTCCTGGGGTAAAAGCGAATAAATTGCTTTTAGCGATGTAACGCCAATTCCACACTAATGCAAATATTTTGCTTTAGTGTGGGGCGCAGCGGTTATCGAAAGGGTTTTGCGGTGGCACACATGGGTGAGGCACGACAAAGAGGCGACGCGCGCCCGGGCGGGCGTAGCGCTCGGGTGCAGGCCGCGGTTCATCGCGCGGTTCGGGAGCTTCAGGCTGAAGGAGGAAAAGGGGAGCTGACCGTGCCAGCCATTGCTGCGCACGCTGGCGTCACCCCCTCGACGATATACCGGCGCTGGGGTTCACTTGCGCAACTTCTCTCCGACGTGGCGGCGGAAAAGCTTCGCCCCGATAGCGACCCTGAAGACACGGGAAGCTTGAGAGGTGATCTGCGCACATGGCTTGAGCAATATATAGAGGAGATGTCCTCGCAGCCGGGCCGGGCTATGGTGCGGGACGTCTTGGGGGGAGACCAGCCGGAAAATGCCGCTTTATGCTCAACCTATTTGCGCCAACAGTTCGAGAGCATCCAAACCCGCGCGCTGGCGCGGGGCGAGACACCTCCATCGACGGACGTGCTGCTCGACCGGATTGTTGCCCCGATGATCTACCGCATCCTGTTCACATCGTCGGTGCCGGAAATCCAGTACTTCTGGCGGCTGCTTGACGATGTGTTGGAGGGTGAACCATCCGCAAAATGATTGGCGCGAAGCATCGCAAACGCACCCGTGCAGCGCGCGATCATAGGAGAACACCGGTCGGGGAGGTGGTGAACCGCTGGTTCAAGCCGGTGGTGTTGTCAAGGGGCTTTACCTTGAAAAGGGGGCTTTCCAAGCGGGTAAGCCGCTGCTGCTTCCCTGCAATTTGCCGGACCTTGAAGCCGGCTTGTCAAGGTCACAGCCGCTTCGCGGTGGCCTGCGGCCAACCTTGACCAGCCGGCGCGGTCCGGCAGTCTGCCAGGAAGCAGCCAAGGCATGATGGGAGCGGGTGCGCTCTTGCCTTCAGTTCGGAAGCTCGTCACCCTTGACCGGCGGCTTGCCCTTGCCAGCCCGCTTGAGAATATCGAGCGCCTTGGGAATATCGGCGCGGGCGGCACGCTCCTGGAAATAGTTCTCCACGCGCAGGGCCGACAGCTTTTCGGCCACCGCCACGTTGATAAGCTGGTTCAGGGCCACACCCTCGCTTTCAGCCACCTTGCGCGCTTCCTCGAGAAGCGACGGCTGGAGCCGCAGTGCGAAATTGCTCTTCCTCATTTGCTCTCCTCCATTCGTTGCCACGCCGCACCCGGCGACAGAACCTCGACACCGAACCGTGCCGCCACCTGATCGAAGTCACGCAGGTTGAAGGTCACAATGGCATCGGCCTGTCCGTTCACCGCCGCTTCAAGCACCATATCGTCGTTCTGGTCGCGCACGGCCGGCCGCCACAGAAAGGCCAACCGTACCGGCTCGACCACTGCCGCCACGGCATCGAGAAGCGTGTTCACGTCCTCAGCCGACAGGCCCGACGCCTCCAGATGCTCCGGCCGCGTCATCACCGCCTGATACTCGATCATCAACGGCACCGAAGCCAGCATCGTCAGCCTTTGTTCCAGCCCGGCCACCAGCAGGCGGCGGGATGCACCGGCATTGCTGCGGATGGCGGCCACCATGGTCGCCGTGTCGAGAATCAGCCTCATGCGTTCATATTGGAACGCCAGAAGGATATTGCAAGTGATATTGCAAAATCAACCTGACTCTGATAACGTCGCTTACGTCAAAAGCCTTCAAAACCGCACCTTGCAAGTATGGGGCAGTTTTTGACCGAGGCAGACATACGCTGATTGTGGAGATTTAAAGCCAGTCCCCGCAACCATCTTCACTTGCTCGGGGCGCAAGTGAAGATTAGATCCTGCCCGGGCAGCCAATCTGTAACGCGGCCTTCTCGTCCTTCATGGTACGTCGATCCCAATGCGCTTTCGATTCAGCGTAGGAGCATGAATCATCTCTCTCCCGAATTGGTTCATAGGCCTGTTGGGATGGAGATACGGACGAGACTGTGGTCGCGGCGCTTGGGGGCTCGCATTTTCTCCTTGTTCAGGCTGACGCAGATCAATATACTATACGCCAGTATAGTAAGGTTGATCGGTCATGCCTAATCGCCCTGAGGATAAAAAGCGCATTCTGACCCGGGTTCGCCGGATCAAGGGCCAATGCGAAGCTCTGGAGAGGGCGCTTGAGGAGGGGGTTCCGTGCGGTGCCATTCTCCAGCAGATCGCCGCTGTCCGTGGCGGCATGAACGGGCTGATGGCTGAAGTTCTCGAAACCCATATCCGCGATGAGTTTGGTGGCGAGAGCGCCGACTCGCAGGAAAAAACAAGAGATCTGATGGGCCTTGTGCGCAGCTATCTCAAATAAGCGGCGCTGCATCGCGCAGCAGCCGCCGGTACCGGTTAGGAAAGGAACACTGTAATGAAATCACGCGCTGCCGTTGCCTTCGCACCAGGCAAACCCCTTGAGATCGTCGAGATTGATGTGGCGCCTCCCAAAAAAGGCGAAGTCCTTATCAAAATCACCGATACCGGTGTGTGCCACACTGATGCCTTCACCCTTTCCGGCGAAGATCCCGAAGGCCTCTTCCCGGTCGTGCTCGGCCATGAAGGTGCCGGCGTCGTCGTTGAGGTGGGGGAAGGCGTAACGTCGGTAAAACCCGGTGACCACGTCATTCCGCTCTACACCGCCGAATGCGGCGAATGTGAATTCTGCACCTCGGGAAAGACCAATCTTTGCATTGCTGTGCGCGCCACACAAGGCAAGGGTGTGATGCCCGACGGCACCTCGCGCTTCTCCTATAACGGGGAGCCACTTTTTCATTATATGGGCTGCTCGACCTTCTCCGAATATACCGTGGTGGCCGAGGTATCGCTGGCCAAGATCAATCCCGAAGCCAATCACGAACATGTTTGTCTGCTGGGCTGCGGTGTAACGACCGGAATCGGGGCGGTCCACAACACCGCGAAGGTGCAGGAAGGAGATTCCGTTGCTGTCTTCGGTCTCGGCGGCATCGGACTTGCCGTAATCCAGGGCGCGCGCCAGGCCAAGGCCGGACGCATTATCGCCATTGACACCAATCCTTCCAAATTTGACCTAGCGCGGGAGTTCGGTGCAACCGACTGCGTCAATCCCAAGGAATACGACAAGCCCATCCAGCAAGTTATCATCGAGATGACCGGCTGGGGGGTCGATCACTCTTTTGAATGTATCGGCAATGTTGATGTCATGCGCGCTGCCCTTGAATGTGCCCATCGTGGATGGGGTCAGTCAGTGGTGATCGGCGTCGCCGGCGCCGGCCAGGAGATTTCGACCCGCCCCTTCCAACTGGTAACTGGCCGCAGGTGGATGGGCACAGCTTTTGGTGGCGTTAAGGGTCGCAGCCAGCTGCCGGGAATGGTTGAGGATGCAATGCGCGGCGCCATCAATCTGGCACCGTTTGTCACCCACACCATGCCGCTCGATGCCATCAACACCGCTTTCGATCTTATGCATGAGGGCAAGTCGATCCGCTCCGTTATCAAATACTGATTGCGCCAAACTTAAACGCAACTACTGGAGAGCCGCTCATGAACCAGATCGAAAGTCACATGGCCTTTGCCGGCGTTCAAAGCGTGTGGCGTCACCAGTCCGACGTCCTCGGCTGCGAGATGAATGTCGCGGTCTTTGTACCAAAGCATGAGCAGGGCGAGAAACTGCCGGTCATCTACTGGCTTTCCGGTCTGACCTGCACCGAGCAGAACTTCGTCACCAAGGCCGGTGCGCAGCGCTATGCGGCCGAGCATGGCGTAATAGTGGTGGCGCCTGACACCAGCCCGCGCGGCGAGGAAGTGGCTGATGATCCCGCCTATGATCTGGGACAGGGTGCGGGCTTCTATATCAACGCCACCCAGGAGCCATGGGCCAGGCACTTTCGCATGTATGACTATGTGCTCACCGAATTGCCGCAGCTGATCGAAACGCATTTTCCGGCGAATGAGAAGCGCTCGATCATGGGACATTCCATGGGTGGACATGGTGCCCTGATCATGGCGCTCAAAAATCCCGGCCGCTTTGCTGCGGTGTCAGCATTTTCGCCGATTGTCGCGCCAACCCAGGTGCCCTGGGGGCAAAAGGGTTTCAGGTCCTATCTCGGATCCGATGAGGGGTCATGGCGTCACTGGGACGCAACGGCGCTGCTCGCCGAGGCGACAGAGCGCTTACCCATTCTGATTGATCAGGGTGAGGCAGATGATTTTCTGGAATCCCAGCTCAAGCCATGGATTTTCGCTGATGAAGCCAAACGATTGGGCCATCCGCTCGAGCTGCGTCTCCATTCCGGCTATGACCATAGCTATTACTTCATCGCGACACTTATCGGCGATCACATCGCCTGGCATGTCCAGGCGCTTAAAAACTGACGCAGATCGCATTGCAGCGCAAGGTAGGTGATTGCGCACCTGCTGGCAGTGGCCATCGACCTGCTTTGGCCATTTTGGTCTCAAACAGACTACGGCGCAAAAAGAACCCCCGCCAAGGCGGGGGATAGTCTGCTGGAAGCTTGGAGATAACCACGCTTCATCGAGACAATGGTCACGATTTTCTGATTCACCCAACATAGACAAAAGGAGGTTCTCTGATGGCCAACGCGCCGCAGCGGCCGGCTCACTGCAACTGAGCGAAGAGATAGCCCACAGTGAATCTCTGATATGGCTTCTGGATCCGCGCCAACTCGCTCAGCCCCGCCCGAGGTTGAACAATTTTGGCGATCGGCTGGCCAAAGGGTTTACCGAACGATGAACGAAGTTCAGTGTCGGAAGGTGATCCGCGCGGTGCGGGTGTTAACCATCGGGTGGCTCATTGGTTGTGTAGTGTGTCGTTGCACCCTATCACGAGGCAACGGAGAGGTGGCCGAGTGGTTTAAGGCGCGTCTTCAAGACGTGGGCAGGTTCAGCCCGTCCCGAAGGTTCGAATCCTTTCCCTCTCCGCCAAATATGACCGTCCTACCGCCCTTCAGCGCGAACGCGCCCAGCGTGCACCGAATTCCAAGTGCGAACCAGCAGGTGACCTGCTGTCCGAAACTTTCACGGCCCACCGGTTGTCTCCCTTGGTCGCTGGTCCTGTGCTCGATATGCAGGATGCGATTTGCCGCCCCCGACCATGGTAGGTCACGATATGGTTGCATCCGGCATGCCCAAGAAGAGGCGCTTTACCCTGATGCGTTCGCAGGTGGTCCGCAGCGCCGATCTTAGTTGGCACGAGCGAAGACCTTCTCGAACGCTTCTCGCATGATTGGGGACATTGACGTCGCAGACTTTTGCAATTCTGCGGACAAGCTTTCCCACTCCGGTTCATGCATTTCTTTGATCTGATCAAGGCCATCGCGGAGTTGCTCTAGCGCCCATTCGAGTGCCTCATGCCCCTCAATCATTTTGCCAATTCCGAGCTTATTCAACAGCTTGGCTAATAAACTTACTCGCAAATCTTTGTGCAAGCGAAAGCTCTCCAAGCTATTGAAGTCGGCTCGGGAATTCGCCGCGTTTGATGAGATATTGCCGCACAATTTTAGCAAATGGGTTGGTAATGCCTTAACGACCCCAATGCTACGCGACGCTCATGAAATCAATGGTTGAACGACGAACAGAGCAGCGTGAAGCGCCAGCGTTGCGCGGCCCAGCAGTTATTCTTTTGGGGCAAAACTGCGTTGAAGTTTCAATTGTGAATGCTTCGCGCGCGGGGATAATGATCAAGGTTCCGGCGACAGCGGCCATCCCTGACTCTTTCACCCTCGGCATTGGTGAACATCTGCAGGCTTGTGAAAGGATCTGGCGGCAGGGAAAGCTCCTCGGCGCCCGCCTCTTAGCCTGACCCGCTAGACCATTTCACCAAATCACTCTTGCGACTGATTTCAAAGCGTATGGCCGACAACGATCGAACGCGCGGAGCGGGTGCTGCGACAGCAAACCGACTTTGGCACTCAGATGCTGAGAGCGGGGGCCATTCACCTCACGGGCTTTCGAGAGGTCGCTCTGGCGACCGGAATATCGGCGCGTTCCCGTTGTTCGAGCCGTACTCAACCAAGGTTTGGCATCGGTTCTGATCACCGACTCTGCCAATGCACAGCCTGGTGCATTGAAAACTGGTCTTTTCACCCAATTGCTGTGTCGGCGACATTCTCCCAGGTACGGAGGCTCCTGTGATTAGCGGCCTGCTAGGATTCGCGAAGACTTAGCGAAGTTGCACGCTCCCCCATGACGACCGCACAGCACGGCCTGTTCTTGGGCCTCATTATGTGCTTTGGATCGGCACTCAGATGCTGCTCGTCCTCAACATCCCGCTCATCGGCTTCTGGGTCCGCCTGCTGCTCGTCCCTTACGGCTTCGTGCTCGGGCCGCTGATGGAAGAGCATTTCCGCCGCGCCATGCTGCTCTCGCCCGGCGGCTTCATGACCTTCTTCGATCGCCCGATCAGCGCCACCGTCATGGCAATTTCGGCGGCTCTCCTCGTTTGGAGCCTGGCCTCCGTTCCTGTCCAGGCGCCGCCGCGCAAGGGAGAACTCACTCGATGTTCTTTCTTAGCTCATGAGGTATCCAGACCGTCAGAGCGCGACCAGAATCAACTTGCAAGCGAACTCGGAACCCGCAACAAATTTCTAGCGTGACTGGGATTGGCGGCAGGTCGAATTTGCTCGGGGTTCTCCGGCTGCGGCAGCACTTGTCCGGAGAAATGTGCTGAACAGCTGCTTACCACAGCCGCTTCACCGATAGCTGTCAGGTCTGCAAGCGGTCCCATCACGTCAGCTACGCGCCCCCATTCCTGCCATTCAAGCGGCCGTGGCCCATATCCGAAAGCGGACCTCTGATCGCCGGCACATCCAATATGGGCTCGGTAGCCGCCATCGCTCAGCCTGAACGTAGGCGGCAGAGCCGTCGTCAGATTGCGTGATCCTTCAAGCCAGCGACTTGTGGGGCACCTTTTGGGCCCTCTCTGCCGCGCCACGATTTATCCGCTCTGCCAGATGCTGCCCCGTCAGCGTGCCTGATGCCTGCGCGAGGTCTGCCGGCAGGCCCGCGAACTGCACCGTGCCGCCGTCGCTTCCCGCGCCCGGCCCCAGGTCGATGACCCAGTCGGCGCGCGAGATCACGTCCAGATTGTGCTCGATCACGATCACCGTCGAGCCGGCATCGACCATGCGGTCGAACAGGCCAATCAGCGTATCCACGTCGTTCATGTGAAGGCCCGTCGTCGGCTCGTCGAGCACATAGATGTTGCCCTTCTTCCCCATTTCCGCCGCGAGCTTGAGCCTCTGGCGCTCGCCGCCGGAGAGCGTCGAGAGCGGCTGGCCGAGGGTGAGGTAGCCGAGCCCGACATCGACCAGCCGCTTGAGGGTCCGGGCCACCGGCGCCTCCATGAAAAAGCCTGCCGCGTCCTCAATGCTCATCTCATAGACTTCGGCAATCGATTTGCCGCGCAGATGGTGCTCCAGCACTTCGGGCAGGAAGCGCTTGCCTTCGCAGCTCTCGCAGGTGGTGACCATCGGGTCGAGATGGGCAAGGTCGGTATAGATGACGCCGAGCCCGTTGCAATCGGGGCAGGCGCCCTTAGAGTTTGCCGAGAAGAGCGAGGCTTCGACGCCGTTTTCCTTGGCAAAAGCCTTGCGGACATTGTCGAGGATGCCCGTATAGGTCGCGGTGTTGGAACGGCGCGAGCCACGCGCCAGGTTCTGGTCGATGATGATCGTCTCGGGATAGGCCGCCGGCAGGCAGCCCTGGATCAAGCTCGACTTGCCCGAACCGGCAACCCCGGTCACCGCCGTCAGGATGCCGCGGGGGATCGAGACGGTAACGTCCTTAAGGTTATTGAGCCGCGCATGCTCGATCCTAAGCGGCTCGCCGCTCGGCTTGCGTACCTTCTCCTTGATCGGCTGGTGCCGGTTCATGTGCTTGCCGGTGAGCGTGCCCGAAGCGAGAAGCCCGGCGAAATCGCCCTCATAGACCACTTCGCCGCCCTTGGAGCCGGCCATCGGCCCCATATCGACTACGTGGTCCGCAATTGCGATCATGTCCGGCTTGTGCTCGACGATGAGAACCGTGTTGCCCTTGTCGCGCAACTGCGTCATGAGCCCCCCGAGGCGCCCCACATCGTGCGGATGGAGGCCCACGGAGGGCTCGTCGAAGACATAGGTGATGTCGGTGAGCGAAGAGCCCAGGTGCCGCACCATCTTGACCCGCTGCGACTCCCCGCCCGACAGGGTCGAACTTTCGCGGTCGAGGCTGAGATAGCCGAGCCCGATGGTGATGAGGTTTTCGAGCCGCAGCGCCAGCGCTTCGAGCATCGGCCCGACCTGCGGCGCCGTGAGGGCGCGGATGAAGGGCGCGAGGTCGGAAACCTGCATGGCGGAGAGGTCGGCGATCGACTTGCCGTTGATACGGCTCCCGCGCGCGGCCTCGTTGAGCCGTGTGCCATTGCAGGCGGGACAGGTCTTGCGCGTAAAGATCCTTTCATATTCGCGCAGCACATGCGGCTGCAGGCTTTCGGGATCCTTGCTGCCTAGCCCCTTCTTGAGCTTGGCGACGACGCCCTCATAGGTGAGCCCGATCTTACCCACCTTGACCTTGCGGCCGTCGTCGAGATGGAGGAGGTTGTCGCGCTCTTCGGGCGTGAAATCCTTGACCGGCTTGTCCATATCGAACAGGCCAGAATTCTTGTAGATTTCCCACCACCAGCTATCGACGGCGAAATCCTTGGGCAGGAGAGCACCTTCATTGAGCGAGCGGCTTTCATCGATAACCGCGCTCATAGCCATCGCAGCCACCTGGCCAATGCCCTCGCAGTCCGGGCACATGCCGCGCGGGTCGTTGTAGGAATAAAGCGATGGCGCGCCGAGCCTGGGTTCCGCCAGCCGGCTGAACAGCACCCGCAGCATCTGCGCTGCATCGGTTACCGTCGCGACCGTCGAGCGCGAATTGCCGCCCAGCCGCTGCTGGTCGACGATGATGGCGGCCGAGATGTTTTCGAGCTGATCGGCATCGGGTTGCCCATAGCGCGGCATGAATTGTTGCACGAAGGCGGGATAGGTCTCGTTGATGAGCCGCTGGGATTCGGCCGCGATGGTGCCGAAGACCAGCGAGGATTTGCCAGAGCCCGAGACGCCGGTAAAGACAGTGATCTTGCGTTTGGGAATATCGAGTGAGACGTTCTTGAGATTATTCTCGCGCGCGCCGCGGATAACGATGGGGGGGTAGAGGTTTTCGGACATAAATCGGCGCTTTTCTAGATACTTGCGATTGCGGCGGCCCCGACGTTCAGGCCGACGATCAGCGTGATCGCCACCACAAGAGGTGCCAAATGCGACTTCAAATGGCAGTAGCCTGCCAGCGAATAGGGCCTTCCCACATAGCCAAACTTGCGGCGGAGACCGGCCGGTTCAGGAGCGATGTCGGAGCGTGCCACGGTTGCCGAGCCGCTCGAGGGCGGTAGCAGCGTCGTCAGCATGCGGACGGAAGTCGACTTTCCGGCCCAGTTGTGCCCCAGAAAGGCAACCAACTCACCCTCGGCGACTTCGACGGACAATCCGCGCACCGACCGTGCCGGCATTCCGCTTGAAGTTCGCGTTTAGTCCTTTGCCTGGATCATTGCCTTTCTCCCTCAAGCGAGCCCCAGCTTCGCCGCCGCCGTTGACATTATAATCTCAGCAGCTCGGATCTCGACATCGGCTCGACATGAACTGTTCAACGGCACAACCTTGTACGCCGCATAGCGTTTAAGCGTTACCATATACGGTGTAAAGGATTATTTCGGATGATGCGATAACATTTGGAATCGCCGGCAAGGGCAACCCCATCAAGAGCCTTGAACTGAGGGTAGATATCGCCAGTGGCAAGCGCAGAGGCGATCTTGTCCGCTACTGCATACACTTCGCAGGCGCTGTAAGGATGCACGAGCGAAAAGTCTGGGGGCAGGTGCTGCTCGATTTGCTCAAAAACACTTCTGCCGGCGCTAGGCATGTCCATTCTTGCCCGCACCAACCAAAAGAGGCGCTTTACCCTGAGGCGCTTGGAGATGGTCCGCAGCGCGGCTGGTTATTTCCTCACCAGCGAGGACCTTTTCAAGGGTTCTCGGGAGATTTGGGAAGTTGGCGGCGCCGCCTCTTAGAGCACGCGCTCGCAAGCCTCAGCGCTATATGTCGAGCATATAACTCACGCCGTTGCGGCCCATCTTCTCAGACACTGTTCAAATGTCGGTCTTCAGCGCGAAACGGGTTCCTCCAACGGCAGATTGAGTGCCCGCCGGGCTTCGCCGGACACGGGAGATGATTGAAGGCAAGCTTGGAGAGCGCCTTACCCTTGCAGAGATTGCGGCCGAAACTGGCCTTGGCGCACCCGCACCACAGCGCACACCGACAATGCTGGCGCACTCGAGCATGGCTGGTAATCGGCGCGCCCCAAGACCAGACAACGAATTGAAAGCTTTGGCTTTGCTTTGCCCACTGCTGTCCAGTTCCACAAACCGTTTGCGTTCTTGGATTATGCAAAGCTTCAAACAAGGCGCGCTTCCCGTAGCGGTACGATCACCGAAGAAGCTTCCATTTTCTCGGGCTCCTGCTTTGAATTTAAGGGACACGCACGAGCGCGCCCCGCGACTACGCAGACAACAATATCTCGGAAAGGATGCTTCGGGTCTGTACTAGCTTTGGTTTAGACTGGAACGGCCTCCTGGCGCGGCAGTTCTCCTTGGACCATAGGGAGAACGGCCATGGCTAAGCAATCCGAACTCAACTTCTCGGTGGTTACCGGGGCGTCGTCAGGCATAGGGCTTGAGCTCGCCCGTATCGCGGCAGCGCATGGCTCTAGTCTTCTCATTGCCGCTGACGGGCCACAAATCCACGAGGTAGCCAATGAGCTCGGCGTGTATGGTACAAATGTGGAGGTCGCACAGGTGGACCTTGCGACCCCGCAGGGCGTCGATGAGCTCTTCAACCTTGCCTATGCCAACGGACGCCGTGTCGACGCCCTGTTTGCGAACGCAGGGCAAGGCCTCGGGAAAGAATTTGTCGATCAGGACTTCGCCGATATCATGCGGGTCATCGATACGAATGTGACCGGCACTACGTATTTGCTGCATCGGTTTGTTCGCGCAATGCGTGCAGCGGACCATGGTCGGGTGCTGATTACCGGATCGATCGCCGGATTGATGCCCGGAAGCTTCCAAGCTGTCTACAACGCCACCAAGGCCTATGTGGATTCCCTGGCCTTTGCGCTGCGCAACGAGCTCAAGGATACGAGTGTATCGATCACCTGCCTGATGCCCGGTCCGACCGATACCGAGTTCTTCGAAGCCGCGGACATGCTCGACACGAAAGTGGCACAAAACAAAAAGGATGATCCTGCTGACGTCGCCAAGCAAGGTTTCGACGCAATGATGCGCGGGGATAGCCATGAAGTTGCGGGTTGGGCCAACAAACTCCAGGCCATGATGACCCGATTTGTCTCGGACGACTTTTTGGCCGAACGACACCGGAAGATGGCGCAGCCGCGCTCGGACGCCTAGATCGAAGCGTTACCGCAACGCCTCACAGGCAATTCCGTCATTGTCGGCGTCGAGGCGGTGCGGATCGCCGGGGCCTTGTCTTTCGTAGAACGCTTGAGCTTCCGACCATGACCGAAAATCCGAACAATCCATGTCGCGTTGAGCAAAAGCCGTGTGTGTCGAGATTGTCGTGCAGATGGCGACAGCGATAGCACCAAGAAAGTATCTCATGATGTCCTCCCCCCTATCCAAGGAGAGGATGGAGCCAGACATCGGACCCGTCAATCAGCCTCAGGCGTTGTGCCTAACAATACGAGAATGGAGAACAGGTATGCAGCGCCAAGAGCTGATGCGTCCAGATCCCGAGCATACCCGCAAAGACGGGGAGGGCGGCGAACTCTTCGAGTTCATGGTCGACTACCCGTTCGAGAAGGGCGTTCATTCCATCTCGATCTGGGCCCGCGACCTAGAAGATGCCGAACGGCGGCTCAGGGCAATTCAGGCGAACGGCGAGGTTGCGGGGCAACTCTATGCCGCTGGAGAGACGCCCAGCGCCGCCTTGAACTGAGGATCGGCTAGGCGTCACCCACGATAACATTGACCGTGCCACTGCCTTTGCAATCGGGGCAGGGCTCATCATCGATCTTGCCCGACCCTCCACAGCGTGGGCAGGTCGCTTCGCCGGACTGCTTGGTGCCCGGCTCGGTTTCGTCACCTGGCTTGCGCTCTATCAGCTTGTCTCGATCCATGTCGCGGCAATCTAGAGGTGGTCGATCCGTTCCTTGGGTTCGTTCTCCACCTCGTCTTCGCTAAGCTTGTTCTTTTCGGTGTCACTTAAGGCGTACCGCGGATTGCTGCTGTCGTTGACGTAGTCTTTCTGCCCCTCCTGGCTCTCAGCAGGGCGGCTGGGCCGGTTCGCCTCCTGGTTCTCCTGAGTGGCCTTCCGGGTTTCCTCGGGCGTCTGTGCCTTGCCATGGTTCAAATGGTTGCCGGTCCGGTCTTTGCGTTCGGACATGGTGGTCCTCCTTTTCGGCTAGGTCAGTCCAATGACCCCGTTCCGTACTCGTTCCACGGCCTCGCCGTTCACTAGATGCATATTACAGGGGTGCCGCTCGAGATGACCTATGCCGTTGACACAAAGCATCCGAAGCCTTCCGATTTCAGCCCCCGGGAGGATGGTGGTCGAAAGCTTTATGCCCGTATCGGAAGCGGACAAGTTGCCCGAGATCGTAGCCCCGGCGGTCCATGGCATGGTCGGTTTCAATCATCGCACCTAAGCCCAGATCGAAATGATGCGATGGAGCCGCTGTAGGGAACGGTGACCAGGGATGGCCTGCCGCGGCCAGATCCTGCCCAAACAAGCATTATGCCAGCGCGTCGGTATTGACAGAGGGACGGGACGAGGAAGAATCTGTCAGCAGGGGGCGATGATGCTGGACCGATTTCGCGACTATTGGGTGTATGGCGGGAGCCTAGCGGGCGTCATATTGCTGATTGTCGGAGTGGGGATCGCCCCGTTCTTTGGCATGCCCCTGCTGCTGATCTATCTTCTGCTTCCGATCTACATGCTTCACCAACTCGAAGAGCACTACGATGATCGGTTCCGCACCTTTGTGAACCGTGAGGTCGGAGGAGGTGCGGAGGTACTCACGCGAGGAGCCGTGTTCCTTATCAACGTGCCCGGCGTGTGGGGAATCTATGCCATTGTATTTGCGTTGGCGGCCACGGTGCACATTGGTTTTGGGCTGATAGCCGCGTACACGACCTTGGTGAATGCGCTGGCTCATGCGGGCCAGGCCCTGCAGATGCGACGCGCCAATCCGGGGATCTACACCGCGATGCTGCTTTTTCTGCCTGCTTCGATACTGACCATTCAGGCACTGGCCGGCATCAAAGACGTTGGTGCAGCCTTTCACGGGCTGGGCCTGGTCGTGGCGCTGACAATACACGCCCTCATTATCGGCTATGTGGCCGTCCGCCGGACTGCAACACTGTAGCGGGCTTGGGCAGTCCCGCGACAAACTCGAGGAACTCTGCTGCATTCCGCTCTGATCAACCCGACCGTGTCAGATCGTCCGGCAGGATGTCACGCGGATCAAAACCTCGTCTTGTTCGAATTCCCGTTCGAGTTTGGTGCGATATTTCTTCCACCATCCTTGGTCGAGTTCGCTCACCATCACTTCGATGATGAGGATGCGGTCCTTCTGCATCGTGGCCCCTTGCTTCCATAGTCCATCGGCAGGCGCCCGTGTGAACGCGGTAGCGCCGCCAAATCGGTCAGCCAGGCCACCAACGATACCCTCGATGATCTCGGGCTCAATCGGTATGCCGCTCCCTGTATCGAGCGGCAAGAACACCTCTACGATCTGCATGGAATTGATCCTCCCAGATCCAGAAGCCTACTCAAAAAGCAGAGCTTTCTCCATCATTGGCACCACTGGCCCAAGGGGCGTCTGCTCTTCTCCCACGATGACAAAGCCTACAGACCGGTAGAACGGCACAGCACTGTCACCAGCAACGACCCTGATCACCGTGATCTGCCGACGCACCAATTCCTGTTCAACGGCCAAGAACAGGTCGGTCGCAATGCCGCGCCGCCAATAAGCGGGAGTAATGAACATCCCTTCGAGTTCGGCGTGATCGTTGCCAGCGATGACAAAGGAGGCAAAGCCGATAACAACGCCGTCCGCTTCCGCCAGGACAACATTGCCGTTGGCGATGAGAGCGGGATCCACCTGCAGGTGCGCCGGCTCTTCCTCGAGGCGGCGCAGCACTTCCCCGGTCTCCACGGCCAACGACGCGTGACGCATCACGTCGTTGAGGGCCTGGCGATCATCGTTATGAGCAAAGCGAATTGCTACAGCCATTGGGATGCCGAGCGGTCCCGCGTTAGACCCCCAGGCGGTAGTTGTAGCGTGACAGCACGATCTTCATCATAGCGATGTCGCTACCTGATCCGCTGATGACGATCCCACCATTGCGCATTTTCCGGGCGAGCGATGTTTTCGTTCGCGTTCGGACAAGCTGCTTGATGTGCCGATAGCAGTCGGAAGCGCTAAACCCCTTAGGCGGGTAGACCTTACAATTCATCGATTTCTAAACCCCTCATTTAAGGGACTTTTCTGCCATGCCGGCTTATGCGGGCGCAACACAGGAGATGGCCAGTAGCTCTCAAGGCTATCGTTGCGAGCCCCGGCAGTGTCGAGAAACGGTTCGCTCGCTCTATGACGAGCAGGATGGAAAGGCCTCCTCCAGATCGAAACAAGCGAGACCATCCCGGCGCCGCGGCCCTAAAGTCCACCCTCGATCGCCTGCGGGGTGATAAGCGCACCCTCAGCGACACGCTAATCGCCGCCGAGGACCACCGAAGAGTTCATCAACGTCACCACGATCGTAGCGCCGACATTGAGATCACCTCGGCCGTGTTCGGTGCCAATCCTGATCCTGCAGATCAGATGGTGATCTGACGGCCACTCAGTGACCATTATCAAGATCATGCGATACGGAGGGCAGGGCCGGTGGTGGCTTGGCGCCTTATTGTTCGGGGTTGATGCCGCTCAATTGCCTTGATTAAGGCGGCAACCAAGAGACGAGACGATCGTTGATTGCGGCGCGGGGGTGCACACAACGAGAGAGGATGTCTCACAAATGAAGACCTTCACAAAGCTCATTGCTACCGCTGCAATTCTCGCTTCGACCTCCACCTTTGCACTGGCTCAGGCCGACGTGGGCATTGACGCTGGTGTCGATGCAGGCGTTGATACTGGTGTCGATGCAGGAGCTGACACTGGTGTTGATGCTGGAGTTGGAGCAGATGTGGATGCCAACGCCGGCAACAATGGCGTCGGCCTTGGTGTCGGCGGTGACGCAAACGCCAATGCGAACGCTGACGCCAATGCGGATGCTAATGCTGCTGCCGCGGGTGACGTGAATTACGGCCAGATCATTTCGAGCCTGCAAACGTCCAATGTGGCCGCTGCTGACATCGAAGCAATCGGTGCCGATGCCCAGATCGACATTATCACGCTGTCGGAAATCAAGGGTAACGCTGCCGAAAATGCCAGCGCTCTCGATGAAGCCGTGAGCGCTCAGAGTGCTTCACTCGCTGATCTGACAGCAGCCATCGAGGCCAATGCCGACGTTTCGGCCGCCCTTGAAGCTGAGGGCTACACGACCGACCAGATCGTCGCGGTGACCTCCAGCGGCGAGGGTTCGCTGACCATCGTCGTCGACGACGCGATGTAAGCACAAGCTGACTATCCATTCTCCGGCGGCCTCTCCTTTGGGGGGGCCGTTTTCTTTGGGAGAGGCCATGCCACCAGCGCCAAATCTTCTTGGCTCTTGCCGAGCGGCACGAGCGCCAGCTTCGCGATGCCTTTTTGGCCGCGATCACCAAGACAAGTGTCCGCCACACTTCACCTGCTCGCGGACCGGAGCCGAGCGCTAAGAGTTGAAGAGCCTGGCGTCAGTCGCCAGACGCGCCTCATATGCTCGCAGACCCTCGTCTCAGCGCTTGCATTTGGATTGATGTAAGCCGCCCACCAGCGTGGGGCGCGGGGTGGGCGGCTTCGTGGGAGGTAAGCAATGATTTCTGGCATTGCACTTACTGAACGGAGCCGTCGCGGAGCGGTTGCGAAGATTCACTTCTGACATCTCACTGAGGGAATGGGAGCCGCGCAACGGCAGAAACAAAACGAAGCCCGATCGAAAGCCGAGCTTCTCTTCCGAGCCAAATACCCCCGCGCTGGTGAGGTGTGACAGGGTATCTCTGAGAAGTGGAAGACCAACGCGTGCGATGTGAGCTTCGGCGTCGGCCATCGAGGACAACGTCACTGAAACAGGTGTAGAGGTATTCGCCCTTGAACGAGAGATTGCCCATGATCGTGGCCTCGACACCAGCACCGGCCGTCCAGCCCCAGCCATACTCATCAGCTTCAAGCGAAATGGTGCCCTCGGTGATTTTCGCAATCGAGTTCACGGAAAGCGACGCCAGCAATTAGCGCCTCATTGTCTACCGAGCTGCCACCCTCTGACCGTACAAATGGCGTCGACCTGGCAGTTCGGCGCTAGATCAGTGGTAAAGAGAGACTGCAGTGCCGGCAAGAAATGGTGCGACCGTAGCCAAGGCGTACTGAGGTTTGGCAACTTTGCCAAAGGCGTCGGTGGCTAAAGGTGAGCCGCCCACCGAACTGGCGGTGTGGTGAGCGGCTCTGCAATGCTTGGAGGCAACTGCAACTGCGTTTATGCCACAGAATAGTGGGTTTCGCCAAGAAACAAGTGAGCCGCCCATCGGAGGCTGCTGACCAACGATGAGCGGCTCTCGCGCCTCGCGGCGGTGAGAACCGCGCTTTGGTAGAACGGCGCTGATGGCGAATGGCTGCGGAGATTTACTGGTCCAATGGATGAGCCGGCTGCTGCGGCGGAGCGAAAGGCGGCTCTGCAACGCTCGGCGGTCAGGCTGAACTGCTCCCTGCGTGAGCCGCCCATCTGATGATGAACGAGATCATGCGGCTCAAAGCGATGCAACATTATCAAGGCGAGCGACATGGAGACGGCCGAGACCGCCTTGAAGCTTTGGGGCAAGATGGGCCGCCAGACAGTAAGCTTCTGTTTCGCGGGACATTAGAGCAACCCGCGCCGGCGCCACACCTTCGGCGCGCGGCTGGGCAACCCGTGCGCCTCATATCTAAATCTGGCCGATACTGGTTCCTCTGGCAGTCCAGCAGAACACACCATGCATGATCTGACGCCGGAAACGGCGCCTCGCGTGGAGTTTGAATACCTGTGCGATACTCCTCGATTTGTCGGTTTGATCGGCGGCGGGGGAACAACGATTCTGATGTCGTTTCCGCTGACGCGGCCAACATACGGGACATCAAGCAACTGCACTCGGACTTGGCCGAGCTCTCCGCCACTACCGGACGCCGCGGGAAACAACAAGCGCCATGCGGTCGCTCGAGCAGTCTTCCGGCTTAAAGACGGCGAGTATCCGCGTACTGCGAGATCATCGAGAGAATGGAGCGATCGCAGACGGGCGTGGCGCGTGGGTGAGCGCCTGAAGCACAATGGGCTACCCAGAACCGTTATTGTTGGTGATGCCGCCGCCCTTGCCATTTCCAGTTCCCCAACTGTTGTGGCGATCGTTGCAGTTGCGCCCCCGAGTGTCTTCGGGGCTGTAGCCGGCGCACATCTCTTCCGCGTCACTGCAAAAGCCACCATCAACCCGCGGGATGGAGAAGCTGCGGTGGGACAGAGGAACCGTGGTCTGGAAGGCGAAATGGAAAAGTGGCTCGAAGGAGTATTGCCCCTCTGCGACGATAACGCATCTGTCCCCTGCCAGGGTAACAAACTCGCTCGGGAGCGAAATGACGTCGCCATGTTCTCGCGCAATCATGCCGTTCGCCGCGGCGCTACTGAGGACCTCTCCTTCGCTCTCGCTGGTTGGCATGGCGATGGTGATACGCATCCCTGTGCGTTCGACCTCGTGGGGACGCATCACCGCGTTGCTAATGGAAAAGAAATCGATGATTTCGCGTCTTGTCGTCTCATCGACCGATTTGCGCGCCACAAGATCGCTCAGCGATGCGGTCAGGTTGTTGAGCTTTCGATCGATCGATAGAGCAAGTGTGAGATCCACTGTGCCCAGATAGAGCAAGAGCAGGAACGGCAGGATCAAGGCGAACTCGACCGCTGCCACGCCGTCTGTCGATGTCGAAAAATTGCGCTGCCGGCCGGTCGTCAAGGATGCCATCCCCTGAAGGAGTTTGAACCTCCTCGATGTTAGGTCGGCAACAGTTAACGAGCTCACCAAGGTCTTAGGATCTACCGTTTATTCGCCCCCGATCGGCGACATTTCGTATTTCAAAATCGGGTATCCATAGTGAGTTTGAATTGTGCCTTGAGAGATCTGCTGCGCCAAATTTGCCGACCGCCTCTAAGCCACTCGATACTCGACCACCTTCATGAACCCCTCAGGCCCCCCCATGACCAGCTACTCAATTTTTGAGCTGAAGCCTTCCGGGATGATGCTGAAGTGTAGCATCCCCGGATCTGCGTTCCCGCGATCTTTCAGATGACCTTTCTTTAATTGTGGTTGCTCTTCGGGCTTGCGGCTGCGTCCGTAACCCAAGAGCTTCGAGGGCCGTTTCCGCGTGGCCGTACTAATCAGCTGTGTTCCTGACTTCCAACACCTGACTGAGGAAATCGACCAGCGCTTCCTCAGGGTCACCGTGGCTTCCAGTGAGAAGTGTAATTCCCCAACGGTTTAGCACCGTCTCCTGAATCCTGTTGGGCCGGGGCATAAACACGAATGATCGGGGGCGGTCACGCTCCTGGCCCGACTCGATCCAAGCTTGCCAAACTCGGTGGAGTAGAAGCCGTATGTTGATGTCGGTCATTGAGTAGCCGATAAACAGAAGGGTATGGCCGAGAGCGTCTGCATGGAACTTGGTGTCCAGCGGCGAATCGAACGCAAGGCGCCTGAAATAATCGGCCTCGGCCAGCACCATAGAATCGTCGTCATCGAAATCGCCATGGAACTTGACGATCTGGGTCACCTCGTCAGGGGCCGCGGCAAAATCACGCGCGTTGGCGATGCGGTGATACGGCTTATTCTGGCACTTGTAGGCGATCTCGAGATTCCGGTCATAGTTGGTGGTGTAGATCCTCGGGAAGTCCAGTTCGACGATCAGCTGATGCACTCGGGAAGCCTGAACGCTTTCTTCTGAGACCTTCCATTCGCGGTCCATCCAGCTGCGCAAGGGACCGATGCCTCCCATGCGCACCATGTAATATTCAGCGAGCGTTTGGTGAGAGATTGAATTGTCCTCCACCTCCTCGGGTGACAGATCGAGGCTTTCGATCATGTGCTCGATGAGGAAATCCCAGGATGGTAATCCAACGCTGATCGAAACGCCGGCGCCTACAAATAAGATGGCCTTGCGTTTTCGCACTGCGTCGGCGAGCACCTCCATATCGTTGCTCATCGGCGACGGTCTCTGATTTGATCCATGGTGCAATCTTCCGGCCGCTTGTCGGAGCGCCAGCGCAATAGGCGTGCGCCATGCCGCATGTGATCCCCGGTGATGTGATCGGCGCTGACCTCGGCGACGAGAATGGGCTTGAGCGGGATCGGCTTTCGCTCTTTGCCTGACCATCGGCTAACGCCGCCCGGTGCGCGGCCGGTGAAGCTTTCGCCGCCGATGATCGGCTTTAGAATATGGCCTATTTCTTCGGCATCCTTATAGACCCGGCTTCTCCCCACATAGTTGAGCTTGCCATCATCGTCGTAGAGCCCAAGCAAGAGGGAGTCCACGCGCTCGGTTCCTTCCTTGTAGTAAAGGCCGGCCACGACGCAATCGAGGGTCTTCCAGAGCTTGAACTTGCGCATGGCGCGCTCGCCGGGCTGGTAGGGTTCATCGAGGCGCTTGGCGACGATGCCATCGAGACCTGACTTGCCCAACCACTTCTCGGCCGTGGCCCGGCTGGTGGTCGCGTCACCGATGCGGACGGTCTTGTTCTTCCCGATTGTCCTGAAGAACTCGACCAGGGCAGCCCGTCGCTCGCTCAGCGGTTGCGCCATCGTCGAGCCGCTCTCATGGGCCAGGAGGTCAAAGACAATGAACTGCGCCGGATGCTGCTCGGACAGCATTTTGATGCGCGATGCGGCAGGGTGGAGCCGGAGCTGCAGCGTCTCAAAGCCTTCGGGAATGACGATCTCGCCATCGAGGACGACTTGATCCATTGGAAGCGCCTCGATGGCCCCAGCAATCTCGGGAAAGTAGCGCTCGAGTGGCTTTTGGTTCTTCGACTGCAGGTTGACCGTGTCCCCGCGGCGAAAGGCAATGCAGCGGAACCCGTCATATTTGGGCTCGTATAGCCACCCGTTGCCTTTGGGCAGTTCGTCGACCGGCTCGGCTTCCATGGGCTTTGTCGTGAGGGCAGGGGCTTTTGCCATCAGTCGGCCGGCGGCGGAGCGTGGGGTGCATCAGGCGTCATCTCGCCGGCATCGAGCAAACCGGCGGCTTCCTCAGCCTCATTCTCTTCGAGGTCATCGAGCGGCACTCCATCCATGGTCACAACCCAGCCGTTGTCGGCATCGACCACCTTCCACGTACCGTCACCCGATCGCCTCTTTTCGTATCGTGGTGGCATCGTCAGGGTCCTTTCGAGGCGATTGCGCGGTTCAGCATCCTCGTCGCATCGGCCACCCGGGTGGACACAGGATCGGGCAATGGATCATGTCCCTCATCCTCGTGATGCAGCACGGCGCCGAGATCGCGCATATCCACCATCTGCCCACAGGCAGGGCAGGTGTAGAAATGGCTCTGCTCGTCATCGGCCTGATCGCGCGCACTGCCGATGATCGCTTTGCCGCCGGTGCTTCGATCGACGTCTGCCACGTCAGGCCTGCCGCAGCTTCTTGGCTTCGCGCTCCAGATCCTCGCGCATATTGCCATGCTTGGCGATCAGCTCACGGGTTTGCTCTTCGGAGATGCCGTTCTCTTCGGCAAAGTACCGGACCTCATAATCCTGGTCGGCGGCAACCCTATCGCGATCACGGAAGTCTTTCTTGTTGGGATCGTCAGCCATTATGCTCTCCTAGTAGATAGGCTAGAGCAATGGTCGGCCCGCCGTCGGAGTTCCGGTTCTACTGTCGAGATTGACTCTTTGCTGAGAACGTTTCCACTCTGTTCTCATGCCGCGCACCGCCGTTGGAATGACCGATATCCACCCTGCAGGACCTCATTGTGAACAATGATCAGCTCACGCTCTATTGCCGCTGTGGGCACCACCTCGCTTTGTCGCTCCCAAAGCTGATCGAGAGGCTGGGGGGAGACTTCGACGACGTTAAACGCCGGAGGCGTTCCTGGGCAAGTTCGTTTGCCAATGACTGTGGCGCCCGCCCATTCACACTGCATCTTACGAAATACGTCCGGTATGTCGGTGCTCCGATAGGCGTGCTTATTCCATGTCAGGCACGGGCCCAAAGCTGAACAGCACTTCTGGCTCGCCATATTCGCCAAGGTTTGGATCGGCCGTGCGCGACCAGGCAATCACTGCCGGGTAGCTGTTGACCAACGATCCCGCCTCGATCCTGGCGCGCTGCTCGCTCTGGAACTCGCGGGGTTCGAAAGCCGGCCGCAGTCCGCCCTCGCCGTCATCCTCAAAGGCCATGACGACAATGAGCTTGGTGGGTGGTGTGGGTTTGCTCATAGCAGGCCGTCCTCTTTTACGCCTCGAGCGACGATCTTGAGCATGCCGTCGGGCAGGGGGCGTTGCAGTGCTCTGGCTTGGTTCCATGGCGCAGTCAGCCAAGTTTCCACCTCGTCGGGCGTCGTCAGGATCACCGGCATCGCCTTGGGATGGATCGACTTCACCTCGGCATTGGCGTCGGTGGTGAGGAAGGCGAACAGGTCGGTGGTCACCTCTCCCTCTTTGATCTTGCGCACACAGGTCCATTGCGGCGCCCATATACCGGCAAAGAAGGCGAGGGGACGACTGTCATCGAAAGCGAACCAGATGTCGCCGCCGGCGTCCTTGTTGAACTCGCTGAACGAGGTGAATGGAACGACGCACCGGAACCGCGGCGCCAGCCATCGGCGCCAGTGCTGGCTATCGGTGTTGCGAACATTGGTGACGCCACGGTCCGGCTCCATCCGCACCAGCTGGTTGAACTCTTCCGGGCTGAGCTCTCGCTTTTCCTTTTCCTGAATTTTCTTTGCACGTGCGCGTGCGGCTTCATAGAGCACGCGGGACGACGACGGCATTCCCCATCGCACCATGGCCAGTTCCGATGTCAGATCGTCCATGTTGCGGATGATCGGCGCCAGATAGTCAGGGTAGATGCCGGGCAGGGGCGGAAAATTGCCGAGATTGGCATGAAGGCTCAGTTGCGCCCGGCGGCTCTCACGCACGAAATCCCGGATCGCCTGCACGTTGCTGGTCATTGAGTAAAGGTTGCACATCCTGCCATCCGAAATAATCGCTGTTTTGCTGAAAGGTAGCCGAGTTTCCTTCGGTGTCCACTTCATCCAATTGCGGCCCCGGCCTCGATCCCGAGGGTCGATCCACAAGCCGTCAACGATGCGACCGAAACGCTCCGCCTGTTCCCTGCTCGAAAAGCAGATCACATTCAACCAGCCATTCTCATGGAAGATCGAGTGTCCGCGCTCGCACCCGCCATAAGCGCGCCGTGTCGCCGGCGAAACGATTAGGCTGGCGGGGACCGCAACTTGATACAGAAACTCACGGTCGATCTGCGCCATGAATAAAATACTATATACTGGCAATTATCGCCTATTCCCGGCAGATGCTGCCGGTCGAAGAGTTCTACATTTATCATCAGCACTTCGTCGTTCTGGACACAGAGTGCTTCTTATGCCGTGCCTAGGTCTGACACCAGATCACACGGTAGAGTTTGATGAGAAAATCGACTATGATGAACATTTATCGAGCGGCGTTCCTTTTTCTTGGATACAGTTGTTTCGGGAGCTGGTCGCCGGAGAGCGTTATCACGCCGCTGTATTATATAATCCATCGAATGCATTATCATTATTACTCCGAATAATGACGCTCGTCCGCGACATCCACGCCGCGCTAGATATCACCGAATGGTATGAATACGATCATCTTTCATCATGGCGCGCCAAGGCAGAGGTGTTTCTCAGAATGAATATTTCATATAAATTATTTTCGCGAATGATATTTATTACCGAATATTTATCGCGATGCTACAATCCCCGTATCGGCAAAGTTATACCACCGCTAGTAGAACGCCCTGCGCGCGGAAGTTCCACGAAGAACATGGAGCTCGTCCCATTGAAGATCCTCTACGCTGGCTTTCCAGGAAAAAAGGATCGCATTGATCTCCTTATCGCTTGGATCAACAAAGTTAATTTTCCTCACGAAATACAGCTCATATTGGCAGGGCCACGCGCCGATGAACTTGACCTTTCATCGTCAGCTCAAAACTTCCAGATTGTTGCTTTAGGTCCAGTGGATCGTGAAACCGTATTCCAACTCTATCGGGAGTGCCACATTTCTGCTATAATTCGCGATGACGCCCGTTACGAATGGGCGGGATTTCCCACCAAATCTGTAGAGGGTTGGAGCCTGGGCGTTCCGGTCCTTGTCATGTCTCATTCCCATTTTGCTAAACGCGCGAGAGAATATGGAGCCGCGGCTGTGATTGAAGCATCCGATCCGGTTGGATCGTTGGAGCGCGTACTTTGGAAGATCTACTTAGAGGGTGACTACCTAGATAAAATGCGTGCAGCCTCTTTCCGGCTCAGCAGAGATCATCACCAAGTGGCCGGATACGTCACCAGCATGGACGACATCGTGTCATGAAGTTCTTGTTCAACGCAACTACCAACATTGGCGGCGGTGGCGCCAAAAACTCGGCTGTATTCATTCGACAGGCGATTAGGTTGGGTGTTCATGAATGGCATTTCGCCGTGTCGCCTCAGGTGGCCGCAATCATAAACGACTGGAATCTACCGAACTCAGATATCACCATTATCAGCGAGTCCCCGGCGCGCTCCGTTCGTGCACGGCGGGCTTTAAAGCAACTTCAGGCCAACGGTGACTTCGACCTCGTCTTTACAATGGCTGGCCCTGCATATGTGCAATTTAGTTGCCCACATGTCATGGGTATCAGTAATCCCTACGTATCCCACGTTGATTTGAGTACGTTCCTTTTAACGCGCTCCCCGCTCAGGTGGCTTCCCGACGCACTCAGAATACTTTATCAATCTTACCATGCTAGGAAAGCGGATCGTCTTATTTTTCAGACTGCTACCGCAAGAAAATTTTTTTGTGGTCGACTTCTTTATCCCATAGACCGAACAGCTGTGGTTCCCAACGCATTCGACGCAGACGTTTTTTCCGATGTTCCCCCACCATCGTTTGAAACACCGGTAGTCGTTTTGGTGCCGGCCATGGCCTATCCTCACAAACTTTTGGATCAGGTTCCGGTGATCGCGTCACTCTGTGGCAATCTCGGCGACCGCAATGTCGAATTTCATCTTACTTTGGATCCTGGCAGCTCGGAGTGGGATGCGATTGCAAATAGGGCGAGAAAACTTGGCGTAGCTGAGCGAGTAAGGACCCTCGGCGTCTACAATTACGTCAACGCCGCAAACGTGTTCAACAAATGCGATATCGTCCTATCGCTAAGCGTGCTTGAGACGTTTTCAGCGACGCCGCTTGAGGCGTTCGGGGCCGCGAGGCCGCATATCACCGCGGACCGAGCGTGGTCTAGAGAGATATGCGGGGACGCTGCACTTTACGTCGAACCACGTGACCCTGAAGCTGTCGCTCGAACCATCCATACATTGATTGCTGATGAACGATTGCGCCGAAAAATGATCGCCGCCGGAAAAGAAAGGCTTCGCCAATATAGCGACCAGTCAACACGCTTTCTCAATCTGATAAGGGTTCTTGAGCAGGAGATTGAAAATTGTCGGTTTAAAAGCGGCGTGTGAAGCCGATCATCGCCAAATTCTGCACGACGACTATTCCGCAAATGACGCTTATCCAGGACACGGGCGGTAGCGCGGGCAGCACCCACGTTGTCGCAATCAACGCCATAGTCGCGACGTCGATAGATAACTGGAGCCGCTGCTTCTGATGAACTCGATATAGTTGGCGAAAGGGCGCTGATATAAGAAAGCTTGTCGCAGCGATTGCTACTGCCGGGCTCATGGCTGCAGCCAGTTCCCACTCGTTGCCCAGGATCCATTGAAACAGGTTCGGTAGCCAGAAAAATGATGAGATGGCCGCGACAACCAACAACATAGTCAGCTTGCTGAAATGTATTCCGGATAGTATTTCTCGAAAGCGTTGAGGCTGTTGGCTTATCTCCGTCAGAAAAACTAGGCCGAACCCGAATGACATAATGACCACCGGGGCCCAGAGCAGGCGATAGGCGACACCATAGTGACCAACTATACTTGGGTCATAGATTGCACTGCATAAAAGTATTGGCAGGAACACCACGCCTATCGAAACCAATTCCTGCGCCACGCCCCATACCGTGAAATTTTTATTGCGCAGGATAACCTTCACGATCTTGAAAGAAGAAGGTCGTTTGGCCCCCCACAACGATCCGCCAAGGAAGGCAAGCGCCGCAGTAATCTCAGCCGCTAGCAACCCTAGAACAAGCCCGCTCGAGCCGAAGGACCGAAGGCCAAACTGCGCCCCTACCGCTACTCCGGCGCGTCCGACCGTCAGAATAGCAATATGCAAGTTGGCGGATTTTCGCGCCAAAGCTGAGCGACCAATGTTTGAGACTGCCAATGCGGCTCCCAAGATCACCGCGAGTACAAGCGTATAACTGCCAAGCAGATATGCGACAGTGCCTATTGAAACCGCGATTGCTGGTATCGTGACTAGCGCTGCCGCCGTAATTTCCCGCGCCTTTCTCGCGGATCGCGTGATATGTAGTGCTATGTGCAGTTGAAGACCACTTAGTACAGCGAATACAGAAGCCCAATTAACGATAATCGTTAGATGACCATATGCGTCGGCATCGTATATTCGCGCCAGAAGAATCGTACCGACAAACTGTAACGCCTGCGCAGCAAACCCGGCAATCATGAGTAGCGAAGCAGAGCGGGCAAAATTCTTCAGTTTATTTTCCTTTTATGCCGAGGTGCAGACCGCAGTCATGAGCTTCCACCAATTGAATGGAAACTTGCACAACCGAATTCTTCGCTAGACTGACGTTGTTGGACACATACGATGCACCAGTTATCTCCTCCATCTGAATTCCGACTATGAGGTATCTAGCCATCGTGCACTTGCTCCCGAAGCATGCCTAGCCATCGCCTAGATTACGCTGCCGCCCGGGATTCGCAGCGCCCTCTGATAAACAAATCGCGAACGCCAGGGCTAGCCATATGGGAACAATGAGGTCAATTTGGCCGGAACTGGCAATTGGAACGTAGAAGCATCCAAGAATAAGAAATACGGCAGACGCAAGCTTTGCCGCGTGGGATTGAATCGCTAGGACTATGGAAACTGTCAGCCCCGCAAAGAGAAACATCCCCACCAACCCGGTGGTTAAAAGAATGTTCAAAAGCTGGTTATGTGGTTCCAACCCAAGATCATTAACAGTGGGGAAAGATCCAGGACCGATGCCAAGCCAAGGGTAACGGCCCACCCAAACCAGCGCATCGTTCCAGAGCACAAGCCGGCCCGACAAGTCTCCTGTTCCCCGCGCGGACAAAACATCGAACCACGCAAGCACCGGAGAAAGTAGCCCAGAGGGCACAAGGATAGCCGTGACACCCAAGGCGATCGCAAATCCAAGGCGAAGGTTGGAGCTGATCTTAAGTGATAATAGTGCCGCTGCTATTGCCAACAGGAACGAAAATTGCGCACCGCGAGTACCCAGCATCACCAGTTCGATGCCGATCAAGGCGACGGCCGCGAACAAGACCAGGCGAACAATCAGATGCACGCGAAGAAGCCTCAGGACCACCAATATCACAAAAGAGCAAGCTGCTAAGGCGTAGCCGGTGTGGTTGGCATTATGCCCATCAACAGAAAAGCGCCGACTTTCTTCCGCGACGTGCATATAGGCATCTTGGGACAGGAACGGAAAAGTCAAAAGAGCGGCCACCATGCACGCCAATGCCAAACCAACTAGCCGCTTGCGTCCTCGCACAAACTGCAGACAACCAAAGAAAGCAATAAAGCAAATAATCCACCAAGCGGTTATTTGAAACCACACCTCGACATTGATGGTCCACATGATACTGGCTGCGACCAGCCCGCAAAAAACGAGCAAAACTACCGCTGGCAACACCGCGGCGGGTCGCATCCTAAGCATCAACGACGCAATTGACACCACGGACAGCAGCATGCCCAGCGCAACCGGAATTAAGACCGTCGTTCCTGGGACGTATCGGTAGGTCGCCCATGGCCCTGTTGCAGCAAATAGCAAAACCAACACGTAACCTACTGCGGACAATGGTACCCGCAAAGGGTTCATCAATATAGACTGCTCAAATGTCTGCTTCTGCGTCATAAGCGTCCCGCTCTGGTTGGTCGAGCGGGATACTCGACTAAACATGCAAGCGTGTCGACCCTTGCAGCGTTTGGACGTTCCGGCAATACGATTCCGAAGCCCTCATCGGCTTGAATGCCGACGAAGCCGCGCTGCCCACCTCGCCGCGCATCCTCAATCCGCCATTCTCAACAGCGACTATATCGAGGGCTGTTAGGGCACGCTTTCTCAGGCAATGCAGAATCCTATCGAAAACGCGCTTGGCGAGATCGGCCAGTCGATCGTGGCCATCCTCTCCAACATCGAATCGCGGCGCGCCGAGATGCTGCAGATCCAGGAAGCGCTGGAAGGCTCGGTTTCGGCCGACGACATCATCCAGACCCTGCCCCCCCCCCCGATTCCGCGCAATCGCGCGGCATCATCGCCCAGGCCGTGCTCTTCGGTCTTGGGATCGGGTTCCTAACGCTGATCGTTGCCTTCATCGGCAGCGGTTTCAAGGCAGCAAGCCAGAGCCCCGGTCAACTCGACAAGGTCAACCGCATCCGCTGGGCCTCCTGGCTCAAGGCCCTGCTAGCGCCTACGCAGGTAACAACCCTCGCCACCGACAAACGTTCGCTGCCACCGGAGCCAAAAAGTTCACTACTGATTACGTCGCATCGAGCTTGCCTATGGCATCGACATCGACTTGGCTACTCAAGGAGGGCTTATGACAGCAGCGAGAGGATTGCCGTGGCCGTTGATGGCGAGGTCGTGGTGGAACCGGCGTCAACTTCAGCGCCCCTCACCTTTGACCGATCGGCGGTGAACCTGGCCATTTTTCGCAGATTCCCCCGGCATTGATTGGGAATACCTACCCCTCAGGCTAACTCTTCAATACCTTGAGGTGCTCGCCGCACACCACCTCAACCAGCTCGTGCAGGTGTTCCGTCCGTTCCATCAGCCAGTGCAGCGCTTCTTCGCTGATCTCATAATGCTTTGAGTATCGGGCCTTCACATAGGCCTCGTTCAAGATGTTGAACCAAGCATCGTAGCGATGCTGGTCGCGCGGCCAAGCGTCCACCAGCCGTAAGTCGCGATCCTCGGCAAGCTTACGAAGAAACTTGAGGTTATGCGAAGGCGGGGTGTAATTGGTCAGCACCAGCAGCACCGTTGCATATGCCTGTTCTACGGCCTGGTGAAGTTCAAAGGCGGCCTCATTGAGCATCGTTTTGGAAAGAGCGTACTTGCTCAGTTCCAGCCTATTGCCGGCAGATCGAAACCGTTGTGCAAAATGCTCTCGCCCAGCATCAAGCTTCTGCTCTGACGTGAGTGCGCCCGGCTCGGCGAGTTCACGATCATCCATCTCATAGAGAACCACCCCCTCTCTGCGAATGTCAGCAAAGAAATATTGCCCATTGCGCAGGAAGTTGTTCACGTCCCGCGCCGAGTGCACGATCACGCCGACCGGCACTCCAATCAGCGGATCGCGATTGAGATGATCCGTGGCCCGATCCCAGAACTCATATTCGGCAAACCGCCGCTCGTTAACGATCACCAGGATATCGTAGTCCGAGCGATAGCCTTTCATCGTATGGGGTTCATCGACCCAAGTACCCTTGGCGTAGGAGCCGAACAGGATGATCTTGAGGATGCGGCCGCGGCGTTTGGCTTCTGATTTTGCTTCCTTAAGTGCGTCCTCGAACTCCTCGTGGATGATCTCGACGATGCGAGCAATCTCGCGCTGCTTGCGCTCGGGCAGATGGTCAAGGCGCGATTTCATCGAAGGAGGCGTCCCATGGTCTGCGGTGGGGTTTTGCGATCGAGGGGGTCGCACAAACTATGCCTAACCCGGAGTCCCGTGACAACCGATCTGACTAAACGATGGTCTTCTTGCTACCTCATCAATCCTTGAATTTCTTAGCTCTGAAGGATTAACCCTTTGATGCGCTGGGGTCGCGCCGACCTTTGCCTCGCGAGCGACCGTAGCGGCATGGTGGAAATGCTGAAACGAAGCAGGCGAGAGGTGTTCCGCCGGATGTCGGGGGAGGCCGCCACACCCCGCGCTTTGACAGCGCGCGATTTCGAGGCAGCGGACACCTTCAGTTTTCCATCACAATCGGTGCGTAAGAGGTGACGGAGAGACGCTTGCGCCAATGCAACGCTTTGCGTAAACGATCCGGAACCAAGCGGAGACGGTGAATGACGGAATCTGAAACGGCCAACGACGAAATCAGCCTTCTCGATATTGCCGTGGTTCTGGCCGAGAATTGGCTGTTGCTGGTGGTCGTCCCCATACTGGCTGCCCTTGTCGCCTTCGGCCTACTCTGGACGCTGACGCCCCGGCAATACGATTCCGAAGCCCTCATCCGGTTGAATGCCGACGAAGCTGCGCTGCTTACCTCGGCGCGCATCCTCAATCCCGCCCTTCTCAACAGCGACTATATCGAGGGGTATGAAGGCACGCTTTCTCAGGCACGTCAGGCGCTCGTCCAAAACGATCTGACGATCACCGCACAGGAAAACACCAGCCTCTATCGCTTGAGCATCAGAGGCCGCACGCCCGAAGGCGCGCAGCAGCTCCTTCGGGCCATCATCAATTCCCTTGTCGAAAACTCGACGCCGACACCCAGCCAGCGCGCGCGTCTCGAACTCGAGTTGCAATTGGCCGAAGCCTCGGTTTCCGAACTCAATGCCACGCTCGAACGTCTCAACCGCATAGCCGATAGCGTGGAGTCGGGCGGCTCGGCCTCGCCGACCACGCTTGGCGAGATCGGCCAGTCGATCGTGGCCATCCTCTCTAACATCGAATCGCGGCGCGCCGAGATGCTGCAGATTCAGGAAGCGCTGGAAGGCTCGGTTTCGGCCGACGACATCATCCAGACCCCGACCTCCCCCGATTCCGCGCAATCGCGCGGCATCATCATCCAGGCCGTGCTCGTCGGGCTTGGGATCGGGTTTCTCATGCTGATCGTTGCCTTCATCCGCAGCGGTTTCAAAGCAGCAAGCCAGAGCCCTGATCAGCTCGACAAGGTCAACCGCATCCGCCGCGCCTTCTGGCTCAAGCCCCTCTCGGCACCCACGCCTTCCTCGCAGGCCTAGAGGAACGGTGCGCGGCGAGCGATCTTGTCGCATTCGAGTACTCGGATGAAGGGTAGGCAACAACCAACCACGACAAGCGCTCACTGCCACCTGAGCTAAAAAGGGCCGCTACTGATTACACCGCATTGACCGGGAAATGCCTTCCCCTCAGACTAACACTTCAATGCCTTGAGGTGCTCGTCGCACACCGCCCAACCAGTTCGTGCAGGTATAGGCTTCGTTCAAGAGGTTGAACTAGGCTTCATAGCGATGTGGGTAGGGCATTATGCGAGCGCTCCCATCCATGTGTCCGACGCACCGTCCGGGTCTCTATCGTGGTAGGCGCGCGGGCAGGCTGGCGCGAAAAGCCTTAAAACTGTCGAGCGCGCGCAAGGACTTGCCGTCGTCAATTGATGCAAGATCGAGAATGATCGCGTTGGCAACAGTCATGGGAACGACAAGGGACTGAGATTCCCCCACCGCCCCGCGGGACACCGAAATATGGTGCTCGGGCGCCGGCTCGAAACGTGCACCGCGCATGTCGGTAATGGCCATGGTGGTGGCGCCACGCGCATGAGCGATTGCGCGCACATCGTTGAGCATGGGCTCCGCACGGCGAAAGGCGAGAAGCAAAAGCGCATCCTGGCTGGTGATTTGATCGATCGTCTCGGGCAGTTGGTGCATCTGACTGCCAAGATCTATCGATGGATAACCGGATCGATTGAGGCGCAGGGCGATCAGCGCCGCCAGAGATCCGAAATGCCCGCGCCCGAAAATGAAGATGCGCGCGCTGTTGCGGATGCATTGGGAAAACTGGCGGATATCGCTATCCGATACCGCGTTGCGCACCTGTTGGAGGGCGGCAATCTCGCTGTCGAGCAGGGAAGCCAGAATGCCGCCTTGTTCAGCCTTGACCAGACGCGCCGCCATACGCGCTGCAGGGTTCTCGAAATCCCCCACCGCGTCGATGAGGCTGGACCTGATAAAGGTACGGAACTCGGGGTAGCCGTCAAATCCCAGACGGCGGGCCAAACGCACTGCCGATGCCGGGTGCACTCCGGCGCGGGAAGACACCTCACTGCCATTGTCCATCGCCGCGCGCACCGGATCGCTCATGAGCACATCCAAAAGCCGTGTATCGGCCTTGGTCAGCTTTGCGGTATTGAGCGCAACGAGGTCGGCCAGCATCTTTGGCACCTCGTCGTGACTGTCAGTCATAGTCCCCCCATGCGGTCATATGCGAGCTTGGCGCGCACTCTAACGCGCGTTATTGGCCATCGCATCGCCGGTCGTGCGATCAAACAGCAAAGCGTCGGTGTGCTGGTAACCGATCCAAAATTGGCTCGGGTCGTTGGGCATGGTCTTGCGCGGCACAGCCAGGGTCAAACGTCCCACTGCGGTATCACAATGGAGAATGGCCTCTGCCCCGGTCATTTCCGAGAGCAGCAGGCGCGCCGGCCAACTCGGGCCGGCTGGCTCGGCGTCATGGGCTACCAGGGCCTCGGGCCGAAACCCGGCAATCACCGATGTGCCGTTTTCTAGGCCCTCAGTTTTTTCCCCATCGACAAAATTGATGGCCGGCGAACCTAAAAAGCTCGCAACGAATGTGTTGGCAGGCCGGTCATAGATGGCCTCGGGCGTATCGAATTGGAGCAAATGGCCGTCCTTAAGCACCGCTACCCGATCGGCAAGCGATAATGCTTCGGTCTGGTCATGGGTGACATAGATGATTGTCGCGCCGAGCTGACGGTGCAGCTGCTTGATCTCGGTGCGCATGGCGACCCTTAGCGCATTGTCGAGATTGGAGAGGGGTTCGTCCATCAGGAAGGTCGAACTGTTGCGGGCCATTGCACGTCCCATCGCAACCCGCTGGCGCTGCCCGCCCGAAAGCACACCGGGTTTGCGATCAAGATAGGGATAGAGCTGAAGCGTTCTGGCCACCTCCTGAGCACGGCGATTGCGTTCGGCTTTGGGTATGCCGCGCAACTCGAGCCCAAAAGCGATGTTTTCGCGCACGCTCATATGGGGATAGAGCGCGTAATTTTGAAAGATCATGGCAATGTCACGATCCTGCGGCGCCATATCGTTGGCGCGCTTGCCATCGATCACGATATCGCCCTGGCTGCAGCTCTCAAGGCCTGCGATCAACCGCAACAGGGTGGACTTCCCGCAGCCTGAAGGCCCTACGATGACGATGAACTCACCGGGGTCGATCGCCATATCGATGCCGTGCAAGATCTCAGGTCCACCCGCATATCGCTTGCGAACGTCGCTCAGAACGATCGAACTCATTCCATGACCTCATTGCGCGCGTTCCAGAGGGTTCGCCTCTCGATGGCAAGGCTCGGCCGGTCGCTTGTGAACACTTTGGCGCCAAGGGCGAGGGCCTTGTCGATCTGCTCAGCCGAATGGGCGCCCCAGCACCCAAAGTCCAGTCCGGCCGAAACAATCTCGTCGCGGAGGGGAGGGGTGGCCTGGTCGATATTGATGCCCAATTCGGCGACATCATGCTCGATGGCCACGGCAATCACTGAGCCGATGCCACGGGCATCAATCAGTGTGGGGTTGACCAGCCAAAGGCGCGGACGATCGCAGGCCGAGCCGATTTCCACGAGCGTTTCAATGTTGAAAGAGGAAAAGATCGTGCTGGCAAGGCGGTCATGGGCCTTAAGCTGTTCGATCACGGCAGGGACGAAGTTGCGATAAGGTTTCCCATCGGCTCCGGCTTTGATTTCGCATCGGAAGGCGACCGGGCTATTGGCAAAGACCTCGCACAATTGCTCCAGCAGCAGCGGATGTCCGCCCGCGCCTTCCTTTATGGTTGCGGCGCAAACCTGGGCCATGGGCATTTGGGCAATGATGCCGGTGCTATCGGTCGTGCGGTCCAGGGTGGGGTCATGATGAACGACGATATGGCCGTCAACGGTGGGATGAACGTCGAACTCGACTTCTTCGAGCTCCATTTTTGCTGTGGCGATGAAACCTTGTCTTGTGCTGTCGCCAAATTCCAGCGTGCCGCCGCGATGGGATGCAATACGGGTCAAAGCGTTTCCTTTTTTGCTCTTGGTTATTTTACGGCGCCGGTCGTCATGCCGCGCACGAGGTGCTTTTCAACGAAGGCAAAGCCAACGATGACCGGGAGCATGGAGATGGCCGATGCTGCCATGACCAGGGGCCAATCGATTGCGCCCTCGCCGGGGTTGATCCTGTAAAGGCGGGAAAGGCCGAGCTGGAGGGTATAGAGATCTTGATCGCTGACCGCGACGAGCGGCCAAATGTAGCTGTTCCATTCGGTGATGAAGATATAGAGCCCCATCGACAGGATGGCTGGCTTGGATATGGGCACAATGACCCGCAACAGCACCTGAAGCGGCCGCGCCCCGTCCATATAGGCGGCCTCGTCGAGCGCCCTTGGGATGCCGCGCATGTATTGGCGCAAGAAGAAGGCGGCGAACCCGTTCGAGATGGCGGGCAGGATCAGTCCGGCATAAGTGTCGAGCAGACCCGCATTGGCCAGGATAAGATAGTTGGGGATGAGGCTGATATGGCTGGGGATCATCAGGGTGGCAACCGTCAACCCGAACAGCAGGTCGTTGCCCGGAAAGCTGAAGCGCGCAAAGGCGAATGCAGCCATCACGGCCACAATCAGCCCAATGATGGTCACTATCCCGGACACGATTACGCTGTTGAGCAGGTAGCGGGCGAAGTCATACTGGCCAATGGCGCGTGCGTAATTGTCGAGCGTAAACTCGAGATCGCCGGTGTAGTAGGCGTTGGCGGTCTGAAACGACATCCATATCGACCACAGCACCGGCAAAAGAAACACAATCCCAACCGCCAGGGCGAGCACAGTGAGGATGGGTTGTCTACGAACCATAGTGCACCTTCCGCCCCAAAATCTTTGACTTCGCAAAGGCCAGGATCACCAGGATCACAAACAGCATCACCGCCAGTGCCGAGCCCTGTCCGATATCGAAGAGATTGAAGCCGATGCGATAGAGGAGGGTGACCAGCATGGTTGTTGCGCCGGCCGGTCCGCCATTGGTCATCACGTCGACGATGGTGAAGATCTGAAAGGCCTCAATGACCGAAACCACCAAAAGAAAGTAGGTTGTCGGCATAACGAGGGGGAAGGTAATGCGGCCAAAGACATGGAGCTTTCGTCCCCCATCGACGGCAGCGGCATCGTAGAGTTCGTTGGGCACAGCCTGAAGCGCTGCGATATAGATGATGATGTCGTAGCCGAGTTGCTTCCAGGTGTTGACCACAATCAGCGCCGCAAGCGCCAGCCACGGGGTCTGCAGCCATTGGACTTTTGCAAGACCAAGCGCCTGTAAGATGTCGTTGGCCATGCCGTAATCGGTCGAAAACACCCATGAAAACACCACGGCGATCGAAACCGTGGAGGTGACGGCGGGCAAAAAGAGGCTCCGCGCAGAATGCGGGCGGCTGGGGTTTCCCGAACAAGAAAGTTCGCGATCAGCAAGGCGAGTGCCAGCCGCACCGGTACCGAGATGGCGGTGAAGATCGCGGTCACCCGGAGCGCGTTCCAGAACTCGTGCGAGCTTAGGATCAGCTCATAGTTTTCCAGCCCAACAAAGGGGCGCTCGACCGAGAGAAAATCCCAATCGCGGAACGAAAGATCAAGGCTGGTCAGGATGGGGATATAGGTAAACACCGCGATGAAGCCGATCATCGGGGCGACCAGGAGATAGGGGGTGAGTTTGCGAACCATGCCAGAAGCGGACCCTTCGATCAGGGTCCGCCCTTTTCTTGAGTGCCGATCAGCGTGCCAGACGGTCCGCTTCAGCGCGGGTGCGGTCAGCGAAATCGGAGAGAGCTTCTCTCACCTCGCGCTGGCCGAGCGCCACCGCTTCCCAAATGTCGTACTCACCGGTGCGCATCCAGGTGACAACCGGGGGACGGGGACGTCCTTGGGCGAAGTCGAGCTGATTGATCGCGGTATCGATACCCGGGTTTTCGGCCAGAGCTTGGATAGCGAGAGGCTGGTCGGGCGTGTTGCGGTTGATCGGCATGTAACCGGTCGCAGAAAACCACGCGGCGTTCGATTGGGCTGAGGCTGCAAAGCTGATGAATTGGTAGGCGGCATCCTGAACCTCTTTTTCGGCCGAGGCGAGGATGCCGATGCCGGCGCCACCAATGGGAACCGAGCACGTCTTGTTGCAAGGCATGGGTCGGACGGCGAGGTCCTCACCCAGAGCCGAGAAGGCATCGCCATAATTGCCCGTTGAGTTGAACATGATGAGGTTGCTGTCATTGCCCATCACGAGCCCCCAACGCGCGAACTGACCGGGGGCAGCAATGCCAAATACGCCCTGATCGCCGAGTGCGTCCTGGACCTGCTGAGCCACCCTTTCGACATCGGCAAAGGTTTCAAGATCGGGCTCTTCGGTGATGCCGGCGCGCTCGAGAATGTCGCGATTGTAATAGAGAACCGGGGTCGAGGAGTTGAACGGAATTATGTAGTTTTTACCCTCGTAGACACCGACTTCACGCGCGAAATCGTAAAGGTCGTCGCCCAAAGGATCGGCATCGAGATAGGATGTGAGATCGATCAACGCCCCGCGGTCTGCAAAAAGGCCATAGCGGGTCACTTCGAGGATCACTGCGTCGGGCGCCCGGCGGGCCGGAATAGCGGCCTGAAGACGAGTGACGATGTCTTCGTAGTTGCCCACATGTTCGGCCTCGATGTTGATATCGGGATTGGCCGCTTCGAAATTCTCGATGATGTCAGCCAAGGCTTCGCCCGAAGAACCCCCGAAGCTGTGCCAGAATTCGACGGTGACTTCGGCCTGCGCCGCTGCAGTGCTGCTCAAAAGCACCATAAGGCTCGCAGCCAACCGGTTATGCAATTTCTTTATCATTTTCTCTAACCCTGCAATTTGGATTGCAGGATTGTTAGGTCATCGGTGCAACAGTTTCTTGAATGCGAAGTGACGGTTATATGAAGCCGATAGCGATGCGCGCCATCCAAGACGCCACGCGTCCTGCGATCTGGAGGATAGTGCGATGGCCGCCTTTCTCGTTGGATAGGGACGATTGTAGGGCTCTTAAGGCCGACGCGCCGACCTCCTCATTTCGTTGGCAATTTCAAAGTGCGGCGGTGCGTGTATCTGCGCGAACCGCGCTTGCGTATTTCATGAGCACCACTTTTACAGCATGCAGCAGCAATTCGCGTCGGCTGGTTGGTACCTTGCCGGCTGCAACGGCAGGCCAAACTGGGCTGAGGTATTGCGAGATCAGCGTTTCTGGGATCGGCTGCTCTCCAAACCGCGCCAGAAGTTCGTCGAGCAGTTGTTGCGCTTCGGGCTTGGCCCAATAGTATCGGATGCGGTCCGAATAGCTGTAGTGGCGCTGAATCCGCTGCGCGGTAGCGTCGCCATGATAGTAGCGCTGCCAGTGGCTCGGCTCGGAATTCATAAGTGCTTCCATCCCGGATCGAAGGGATGATTGCCCGAACATTTCTTGGGCGATGAGATCGAGCCCATAAAGCGCTTCACGCAGGGCAAAGGTGAGCCACGGCCCGACCTTGAGGATGGCAAACCCATCCTCGACGAGCCCAGCCAGCCCTTCGCATGTTTGGTAATCGGTGGAATGAGCCTCAAAGACCATCCCCAGGGGCTTGCGGGCGGCCGAGAGGTCGCGTGCGGCTTCCCGGTCGTAGAGCACTACATTTTCGTGCCCGAACTCGACGCCGGGCTGGACCACAAGGCCAACGACGCGCTCGAACACCTCGCCAATGCCCGCTTGGGCAAATGCCTCGCGATGCTCGGCAACGGTTTGTGCCGCATCGGTAGGGGCGGTCACCTCGAGATCAGCGACGTGCCCGGTGGCCCCGCCCGGAACGGGCACTTCGGTACCAATTACATAGGAGAGGATTTGCCCGTTTCCATGTCTCTCGGCGGTTGCAGCCAGCGCGGCTGCCCGGGCAGCGATGGTGGGACCGGGCAGGGGGGAGGCATCGTCGGCGCATTCCATTGAGGCGTCGAGATGGATTTTAGAAAACCCGGCCTCGGCATAGGCAGCAATCATGGCTTGCGCCTTTTCCATGGCTTGGTGCGCCGGTAAGTCGCGCCAGGGGTTAGGGCCGAGATGATCCCCACCCAAGATCAGCTTTTTTGAGTCAAACCCGGTTTGTTCAGCAATGGCGAGAACGAAGTCGCGGAAATCGGCCGGCGTCATGCCGGTATAGCCGCCATCCTGATTAACCTGATTGCACGTCGCTTCAATCAGCACCGGGCCATCACTTTGGCGCCCATAGCTCAGCGCCGCTTCGATCACCAATGGATGGGCCGAGCAAACCGAAACTAATCCGCGCGGGGCGCCAGCGTCATGGTCAGCAATCAATTGGGCAAAAAATGGGTCGCGCATCGGTATCCTCCAAGCTGTATGTGATCAATAATGATCAAAAATGTGATTGACAATGGCTATTGATGATCATTTATTTAAGCGAAAGAGAACGCAGGCGCTTATGAAACCCGACCGCTTCACCGCTATCCGACAGGTTCTGTTTGCCCGCGGGCAGATGTCGATCACAGACATCGCCGCTGCGGTGCAGGCGTCCGAACCCACGGTCCGGCGCGATTTGACGCTTCTCGAAAAAGAAGGGGTGATCGTTCGCACCCATGGCGGGGCGCGAATTGCCGAACAGGCGGGCGGAGAGGTTGCGTTTGAAACCAGAGAGTCGCTGCGGCTGCCAGAAAAGCGCGCCATCAGCGAAGCGGCTTACGAGCTCCTTACCCCGGGCTCCTCAGTGTTTTTCGACGCCGGCACCACAGTTTTGCAGTTGGCACGCCTGATCCGACTGCGTCCCATCGCACTCAATGTCTTCACCAATTGCCTGCCCTTGGCGCAGGTGTTGATGCATGTCGATGCGATCAAGGTCACACTTTTGGGCGGCGTGGTGCGCCAGGAAAATGCATCGGTCGTCGGCCCGCTGGCCGAGGAGGCGCTCGAAAAGCTGCGGTTTGACCGGGTCTTTCTTGGTATGGGCGCCATGGGCGAGGACGGCGCCATCTATACTGTCGATCCCCAGGAGGCCCGCTTCAATGCGCTGACCCTGCAGCGGACCGCCAACACCACCGTCCTTTCGGACTCCACCAAGTTTGGCACCTATCTCACCCATCAAGTGTGCGTTATCGGCCCAGAGATTGGGGTCATCACCGACAATGGGCTGAGCGCCGACTGGCGCTCGCGGCTTGAGCGGCTTGGGGTCCAGCTCCAACTGGTGGAGCCGCTCTCATGAGCTTGGTCATGGGCATTGATTGTGGCGGTAGCAAATCTATTGCTGTCTTGGTCGATAAGACGGGCAGGATCGCAGATCTCACTGTCGGCCCAGGTATTGATCCTACCGCCGCCGAGAACTTTGAGGCCGAACTGGCGTCATTGCTCGACGCGTTGGTCCCAGACGGCTTGTCATGGGCAGCGGCAACGGCCGGATTTCCCTATTTTGGCGAGGTTTCTCGCTTCACCGCCATAGAAACCGAGCTTGCCTCTCAAAAGCTCGGTGCCATGGCTCGCCCCTCCAATGATGTGGAAATCGCTCATATCGGTGCGTTTGGCGGCGGGGAAGGGGTGCTCTGCTTGGCCGGCACCGGATCGATGGCGTGGGCCAAAGGGCCCAAGGGCACAGCCCGGGCCGGCGGGTTTGGCGATATCATCGGCGATGAAGGTTCCGCCTTCCGCATCGGGCAGCGCGCCCTTGGCTTGCTTTCGCACGAGGCCGATGGACGGCGACCGCGTTCTGCCTTCGGTAGCGCTCTTGCCCAAGCAGCCGGCATCGAAACCGATCAGTTGATCGAATGGACCTATAGCCATGCCAATGTGCGTGCCGGCGTTGCGGGTTTGGCCCGCTATGTTTCGGCCCTGGCCGAGCAAGGCGACGCGGAAGCTCAGGAAATTCTTTCTGGAGCAGGCTCTGAGCTTTCAACCCTTGCGCTGGCGGCGGCCAAGATGGCTGGGCTCGGACAGGGTGCGCCTCTTGCTCTGGCGGGAAGTGTTTTCGCCGATCCCGTGGTGCGCGCAGCGCTCACCGAGCGGTACGGCGCCGACCCGATCGCCAGCCAGCTATCTCCGGCTGGCGGCGCTGCCCTTGATGCAGCCCGTCGTGCCGGCTGGCACATCGATCCCGACTGGATCGAAAGGCTGCGCGATGGCCTCAAACAGGGAGGCCATATGAGCTTCGCACCTATCTCGAATATAAAGGAAGACCTATGAAATCGGTCACCGAAACCGTGATCCGGGACCAGTTCCCCTTTTTGCGGGACGCTTTGACCCTGCCGGCTTCCCAGCTCAAAGCCCCCGTTCTGGTGTTTGTGGGGTGCGGGACCTCATACTATCTGGCCCGTACCCTTGCGGCAGCCGCCAATATCGGCGGCCGTCCCGCCATTGCCGTGCCGGGCGCTGAATGGACCCGCTTTGCAAACGCCTATCTCGCTTCCAACGACGGCGCCGTGGTGATTGGTCTTTCGCGTTCGGGTACCACCACCGAAACGGTTGCCGCGATCAGTGCTTCGCGCGAGCGGGGGCTCAAGACCGTGGCGATCTCGTGCGAGGCCGGCTCGACCATCCTCCAAGCGGCCGAGGAGGCGGTTTATCTGCCCACCGATCCCCGCGAAGGGATCGTGATGAGCGTTTCGGCGAGCCTAATGCTGTTGGCTGGCCTGCGCATGGTGGGCGTAAGCATCACCGAGGACGACATCACCTTAGCCCAATCTTGGCTCGTTGCCCTCGATGCGGCGATACCGATTATCGAGGGGCGCAGCCATTTCGTGTTTTTGGGGGCCGGCGCGCTTTACGGCATTGCCTGCGAAGGTGCGCTCAAGCTCATGGAAATGAGCCTTCATCCCGCCCAGGCCTTCCATCCCATGGAATACCGCCATGGCCCGATCTCGCTTATCGACGAGCGCTCACTGGTCGTCATGCTCTATAGCGCTCAAACCCAAGGTGATGAGGCGCCGCTTGTGGCCGAGCTGCAAGCCAAGGGCGCCCAGGTCATCGGATTTGGCGGACCTGGCGATCTCTCGATCGGCCAAGCAGCCGATGGCCCTGCCGCCGCACTGCGCGTCCTACCCGCGCTCCAGCTTTTGGGCGAGAAAGTCGCCATCAGCCAAAACATCAACACCGAAACCCCGCGCCACCTCACCAAGGTGGTGGTGCTCAACTGAGAGAAAATACCCCCATGGCCAAGATCACCCTTGTCGGGGCCGGTTCAACCGTTTTCGCCCAGAATATTTTGGGCGATGTCCTCTCCAACCCCGAACTTGCAGACAGCGAGATCGCGCTCTTTGATATCGACGAAGAGCGGCTTTCGACCTCGGAAATCATGTCGCGGCGGATCGGTTCGACCCTGGGGCTCGAAAAACTCAAGATCACCGCATCCACCGACCGGCGCACAGCGCTCAAGGGCGCTGACTTCGTAATCCTGATGATGCAGATCGGCGGCTATAAGCCTGCAACTGTTATCGATTTCGAAATCCCGAAAAAGTTCGGCTTGCGCCAGACCATAGCCGATACGCTCGGGATCGGCGGCATCTTTAGGGCCCTGCGCACCATCCCCGTTGTGCTCGATATCGCCCGGGACATGGAAGAGCTTTGCCCCGATGCGCTGATGATGAACTACGTCAATCCCATGGCGATGATTTCATGGGCCGTCCAAGAAGCCCATCCCAACCTCGCCTATGTGGGGCTTTGCCATTCAGTCCAGGAGACCGCTGGGCACCTAGCCCGTGTTTTGGGCGAGAACATTGCCGACATCAATTACCGCTCGGCGGGCATCAATCACGTCGCGTTCTTTTCCAAATTCGAAAAGCGCTTGGCCGGCGGCGGGCGAGAGGACCTCTATCCCCGCTTGAAAGCGATCGCCGAAAGCGGGCAGGCCCCCGAGGGCGATAAGGTGCGGTTCGAAGTGCTCAAACATTTGGGGTATTTTGTGACCGAAAGCTCCGAGCATTTCAGCGAATACACCCCCTGGTTCATCAAGCGCGGTCGCACCGACCTTGTCGACAAATTCCAGGTGCCGCTCGATGAATATATTCGCCGCTGCGAAGAGCAGATCGCCGAATGGGAAGAGCTCAAGACAGAACTTGAGGACGAGACGCGGCCGCTCGAAGTCGAAAAGTCCAACGAATATGCTGCCGCCATCATCCACGGCATGGTGACCGGCACTAACCACCTCATTTACGGCAACGTTCGTAACAATGGCCTGATCGCCAACCTGCCCGGTGCCGCTGCCGTGGAGGTGCCCTGCCATATCGATCGCAACGGCATCCAGCCGATCCGTGTGGGTGACGTCCCCGTCCAGCTTGCCGCGGTGATGCGCTGGCAGATCAACGTGCAGGAATTGACCGTCGCCGCAGCGCTTTCGGGCAAGCGCGACCACATCTACCACGCAGCGATGATGGATCCTCACACGGCGGCCGAATTGGCGCCCGACGAGATCCGAGCGCTTTGTGATGAGCTCATCGCTGCCCACGGCAACTACCTGCCCAATTACAACTAGAACCCAAAAAGGGGTATTGATCCCATGGCAGAGGTTTCGGTTTCCGGGCTCAAAAAGGCCTATGGCAGCACCGATGTTATCCACGGCGTCGACTTTGATGTCGCCGATGGAGAGTTCGTGGCGCTGGTGGGACCTTCGGGCTGCGGAAAATCGACCCTGCTGCGCATGATCGCAGGGCTGGAGGACATTTCCCAGGGGACGATCTCGATTGGGGGCAGGAGGGTCAATGATGTCGCGCCGAAAGAGCGCGACATCGCCATGGTTTTTCAAAACTACGCCCTCTACCCCCACATGACGGTCGCCAAGAATATGGGCTTTTCGCTCTACCTTCATGGCGGCACCAAAAAGGAAATCGAGCGGCGCGTTGATGAAGCGGCCGCCATGCTGGGACTCACCGACTATCTCGATCGTTTGCCCGGGCAGCTCTCGGGTGGCCAGCGCCAGCGCGTGGCCATGGGCCGGGCGATCGTCCGCCAGCCTTCGGTGTTTTTGTTCGACGAGCCGCTCTCCAATCTTGATGCGGCGCTGCGTGTGCAAATGCGGGCCGATATTCGCGCGCTGCACGACAGGCTCGGGACGACTTCGATTTTCGTGACCCACGATCAGGTCGAGGCGATGACCATGTCCGACAGGATCATCGTCCTGAAAGCTGGCCGGCTTGAGCAAGCCGGCTCACCGCTCGACCTCTATGATAGGCCCCAGAACGCCTTTGTTGCCGGCTTTATCGGTTCTCCCGCCATGAACTTGCTGCCGGCAACGGTCGCTGAGGGCAGGGTGGTGCTCGCCGACACCGTCTCGGTGCCGGCCCAAACAACGCTATCGGGTTCGGTCACCTGGGGCATCCGGCCCGAACATCTCGATTGGGCACCGGGGGCAGGTGAGGGTGTTCTGAGCGGCAAGGTCGCAGGGCTCGAGCGCACGGGCTCGTCAGATCTGGTGATCACCGAATGCGCAGGCCAGCGCATAACGGCGCTGTTTCAAGAGCGCCACCCGATCGCACGGGGCAGTGCCATACACTTGCGCCCACGGCCAGGCCATTCGCATTTTTTTGACGCGGAGAGCGGAGCGCGCGTTCAATGACGCTCTTGCTCGATGAGTTTAAACCAAAGCCCGCCGTTGTGCGGCCGCAGACCCATCTGCGCGGGCCCTCCATGCCGTTCATAGACGCCCATAATCATTTGGGCAGGTTTGGTGGCAATTGGGCTGCACGGCCGGCCGAGGACCTCTTTGTCCGCATGGAGGACTATGGGTGCATTCACTATGTCGATCTCGATGGGGGCTGGGGCGAAGATATTCTCGATGACCGTCTGCGCCGCTACAAAGCCCTCCACCCGGAGCGCTACCGGGTGTTTGGCGGGGTCGATTGGTCCCTTTGGGAGCAGGAAGGCAACGCGTTTGCTGAGAAGGCCGCGGCACGGTTGCGCGCGCAAGCGGCCCGCGGGGCCCAAGGGCTTAAAATCTGGAAGCCGTTCGGGCTCACCGTGCGCGATCAGCACGGCACATTGGCCGCTGTCGATGACCCTCGCCTTGACCCCATCTGGGAGACGGCAGGCGAGCTGAACCTACCGGTCCTCATCCATGTTGCCGATCCGGTGGCGTTTTTCGATCCCGTCGACGCTCAGAACGAACGCTGGGATGAACTCGGAGCCCATCCGGAATGGTCGTTCCCCTCTCCGCCATTTCCCACTTTCCTCTCGATTGTCGAAGGCTTTGCCAATCTGGTGCGGCGGCACCAGAAAACTACATTCATCGGTGCGCATGTGGCCTGCTATGCCGAAAACCTGGCCTGGGTATCGGCGCTTCTCGATCAATGCCCCAATCTCTATATCGATTTTTCGGCTCGGATCGCCGAATTGGGTCGGGTGCCCTATAGCGCGCGCGAATTGATGATCCGGCACAGCGCCCGCATCCTTTTTGGCACCGATGCCGGTCCGAGCCCCGAGGCTTGGAGCCTTTATGCGCGCTTTTTAGAAACACGGGACGAATACTTCAACTATTCCCCCGAACCCACGCCCCCCCAGGGGCGCTGGATGATCTACGGCCTGCATCTGCCGCAGGACGTTCTTTGTGCGATCTACCACGACAACGCAGCACGGCTGTTCGGCCTTCAAGCGGCGGAAACAGATCGCATCCAATCGGTGCCAGATACCATCACAAAGCGAGGAAACACATGAGACTGCTTACAACAACCGGGCTTGCCCTGATGCTCAGCGCAGCCATTGCGACAAACGCATCCGCCCAGACCGATATCACCTTTTCGCTCTGGGGCAGCCCGCAGGAGGGTGAGGTTTGGCAACAGATTGCTCAGGCGTTTGAAGCCGAGCATTCCGACATCAACGTCAACATCGAAGTCGCCGATTGGGACGGCTATTGGGAAAAGCTCAGGGTGCAGATTTCCGGCGGCACCCCGCCCGACGTCTTCGCGATGGACGCACCGCTCTATCCCGATTGGCAATCGCGCAACGTCCTCCTAAACCTGCAGCCCTATCTCGATGCCGAGCCGGAGATCCTCGACGGCATCTACCCCATAACGCTTGAAGCCTATCAGACCGAAGAGGGGCTGTTCGGGCTTCCGCGCGACTTCCAGACCATCGTCCTGTTCTACAACAAGGGCATGTTCGATGCAGCCGGGGTGGAGTACCCAACCGAGGACTGGACATGGGAAGACTTCCGCGAAGCGGCTGCAGAGCTCACAATCGATGAAAACGGCGATGGCACCATCGATCAATGGGGAGCCTGGGCCGAGGTTTATGACATGGAGCCTTTCTGGGGCCCGGTCGTCTGGTCTCACGGTGGTGAGATAGTCGACCCTGAGGCCGGCGAGACTCTGCTCGACACCCCCGAGGCCATGGCCGGGTTCGAATTTATCCGTTCGGTCTGGCTCGACGACCAATCCATGCCCACGTCCGAGCAGCTCTCCCAATATGGCTGGGACGGACTCCTTTCGGGCGTGGCGGCCATGGGCTTTTCCGGCCACTGGTCAGTACCCGAATATCACGGCGCGGGCCTTAATCTTGGTGTGGCTCCTGTCCCCAGCGGCCCGACCGGGCGCCAGACCATCGTCAATTCGGCCGGTTTCGTGATCTCGGCCAATACGCCTAATCCTGACGCGGCCTGGGAATTCGTCAAATACGCCACCTCTGAAGCCGGGCAAGCGGAGCTGGCCCAGATCGGTTTGGCCATTCCCATTCGCGAGAGTGTCGCCAATTCCGATGCCTATCTGGTCCAGGACTCCCCAATCGACCATTCGCTATTTATCGATGCGCTCGATTATGCCCACGTCAAACCCTCTTTCCGCGGCTATGAGGAATGGTCGGGCGCTGTGGGTGATGCGCTTAGCCTTGTGTGGGCCGAAGGCTACCCTCTCGAGGACGCCCTGGCCGAAGCCGTCGACTACGGCAACCAAGCTCTGGCACGTAACCGGTAAGCGTAATGGCAACTCTCCGTCCAATGGGGTCCGAGCGAATCTGGCTGCTGATTTTCCTGCTGCCGACACTGCTCGGGCTGGCGCTCGGCGCTTTCGGCTCGATCTTTGCAAGCATCGGCATCAGCTTTTTGGACTGGGACCTTTTGACCCCGCCGCAGGCGGCGGGGTTTTCCAATTACATCAACCTGCCCAACGACCGGCTGTTCAACCAAGCGTTCTGGAACACGTTGGCCTTTGCCGGCCTCTATGTACCCCTAACGGTCGTGATCAGCCTGTTCGTGGCCTTGGGGCTTAACCGCAGGCTCCCCGGCACCACGTTCTTCCGCATCGCCTTTTTCCTGCCCACCGTGTCCAGCCCGACGGCCGTGGGCCTGCTTTGGACCTGGATCTACGCCCAGGACAATGGCGTGCTCAACGGAATTATCACCGCAATGGGCGGCGATCCGGTGCGCTGGCTTAGTCGCGACGTGGCGCTCTATTCGGTGGTGATTGCCAATGTTTGGGGCGCCATTGGCGGAGGCATGATTATCTTTCTTGCCGGGCTCCAGGCGATCCCGAAGGACTTCTATGAGGTCGCCTATATGGACGGGGCCAAGCCCTGGCAGCGTCTTTGGTTTATAACGCTACCCGCTTTGGCACCCTCTATGTTTTTTCAGGCCGTACTCACCACGATCAATGCCTTCCAGGCCTTTGATTACATCTACATTCTCACCCGGCTCGGGAACGGCAATTCAACGATGCCGACCATGGTGTTTTCGATCTATCGGAGCGGGTTTCGCTTCTTTCGCATGGGCGATGCGGCAGCCCAGGCGGTCATTCTGACGCTAATCATCCTGGTGCTCACCTGGATCTATTTCCGGCTGCAAAAGAAATGGGGAGCGCAAGCATGAACGCAGTAGCGATGCGGCGCAGGGTATGGGGCGACGTGCTGGCCTTTTCGGTGCTTGCGCTGGGCGCGCTGTGCATGGTGGGACCATTCATCTGGATGATTTCGACCAGTCTCAAGCCCATGGCCCAGCAATACGACATGCGGCTGATCCCCGAGACGGTAACGGTTGAAAACTATCCGCGCCTCATCGAAATCATGCCGATCCACCTTCAGCTCTGGAACAGCTTTTTTATCGCTGCGGTCTCAACCTTTGGGCAATTGCTGACCTGCTCGATGGCGGGCTTTATCTTCGCAGTCGTGCGATTTCCGTTCAGAAACACCATCTTCGTTATCCTGCTCGTCACGCTGATGGTGCCGGCCCAGATTACCGTAATCCCGCAGTTTATCGTTTTCAGGTTCTTGGGCCTTTACGGCACGCAGGCGCCGCTTTATCTGCCCGCCTTTTTGGGAGGTGCCTTTGGCACCTTCCTGATGCGCCAATATTTTCTCACCATTCCTAAAGAATTGGCCGAGGCCGCGCGAATTGATGGGGCGTCGCTGGCAAGGATATTTTTCACGATCTATCTTCCGCTTGCCAAACCGGCACTGGCCGCCTTTGCCATCTTTGCCTTCATGTTTTCCTGGAACGATCTGTTCAACGCGCTGATCTATCTGCCCTCCAACATGGAAACAACGACGGTGACCGTTGGCTTGGCCCTATTCCAGACCCAATATGCCGGCCAATGGCCGTTGATGATGGCCGGATCGCTTCTCGCGGTCGCCCCGATCATCCTCGTCTTTTTTCTCGCTCAGCGCTATTTTATGGCTGGAATATCGATGAATGGGCTTAAGTGACCTCACCGTCGGGCAGCGGTTCCTAAGATGGCCGAGTGCACGCCCTGCACAGCCCAAGATCAGCAGCAACCGCGTAGGCCGGCAAGGAGTCGAGTTCATCCGCGTTCGCCGCGGGGCGTCCAGGCGCCGCTCAGCTGTGAGCCGCAGCGGGAATGCTCCTCATCGAAATAACAGCAAAAAAGCATCCTAGAGGACGCAGTTCCGTCATTTTGTCCGAACGTCCTCACGGCTCGGTCGGGGCCATCTGATTGATTATGGGCAATATGCCTCCTAATTTGTGGCACATTGCCACGGGAGCTAGATATGTCACTTCTAGGCACACAATAATCAAAACCCTCGCCCGCCGAATGCATTTGAGAATGCGAACGGGGGAGCGGATAAATGGACGATCGCTTCACCTCTACCCTGGATTTGACGACGCGGCTGCCCAGCACCACTGTATAGCGGGGATATCGAGAATGGGCCGAACTGGCGTTCATTGCCACAAGGAGAAGCGCCATGGCCAGCACCGCCGAAGGCAGGAATACGGATCTCAATGCGCCTGCCCGAGGCAGATATAGCCATGATCGATCGCGCCGCCAGCTTGCGCGGCCGCTCGCGTTCCGATTTCGTGCGCGACGCCGCAGTGCGTGCGGCCGAGGAGGTCATCATGGAGCAGGGGCTGATCCGGATGAGCCCGAAAGGTTTTGCTCAGTTCATGGACGTGCTCACGCGTCCGGCCGCTCCGGTTCCGGAGATGGTAAAAAGCCCTGAAGCGGCCCGCGCCATGGGAGCCCGGCTGCGTAGCCAAGCGGTAAGCCCTTGCTCCTTTTCGGGTCCCGAACCGCCTAATCCCGCTCACGATGTGTCAAAGTTCGCCTGTGGCAAGCCGATTCTTGACCACTGGCTGAAGACGCGCGCCCTCTCCAATCAGCAGAAGAGCTTCACGGCCGTTCTCGTCGTTCATGAGGCGGGGCGCGTGGTCGGCTACTACGGTCTTGCGCCTACCGGTGTGGTGCCTTCGGTCCTGCCGCGTGCAATGCGAACTGGCCAGCCGCCCAACCTGGTCCCATGCATGCGGCTCGGACAACTCGCGACCGACACCGGATGGGCTGGTTTGGGCATCGGGACCGGTCTTGTCAAGCATGCCCTCCAGCGCTGCGTTCAGGCCGCTTCGCTGATCGGCGGCAGGCGATCTCTGGGCTATCTTGAGGCGCCCGGCCCTCAGCGCAGGTGGTTGGGTGCTGATTGTTGCGATGAGCGTTTGGCAAACCGGCATGCGTGGGCAAGAGTGCAGCGGCCAATGGAAATGGCCGCCCCTGAGGAACGGCCATTCTCTCTGCTTATGCCACGATGTGCGGCCTATTCTACCAAGCCAGCGGCTTGGCAATCTTCAAGCGTGATTGCCTCCACATCGATCGTGGCGGCGGCACCTGCGCCGGCTGCAGCGTCGCCACCGGCTGCGGCTCCGTCGGCGGCCATGTCATCACCGGCTGCGGGGTCTGCGGTCGCATCTCCGCCAGCGGCATCACCGGCGGCGCCTGCGTCAGCGCCCGCCGCGGCATCGGCTCCACCAGCCGCCGCGCCTGCGTCGGCTCCGGCTTCACCGCCGGCTTCTGCACCAGCAGCACCGCCAGCAGCATCACCTTCGGCTCCTGCGGCCGCGCCTTCATCGGCGAGCATGTTGCAGTGTTCGGTCACTGCCGGAAGATCTTCGTCGCTGACCTGCTGATCGCCAACCATGGTCTGGGCGAAGGATGCGGAACTCAGCGCCAGGGTGGCGGCGGCCGCAAGTGCAATAGGTGAGACGAGCAATTTGATGGTCATGTCGTTCCTCCTCGAACGGTTCCAATGAGCGGGACGCTCGTCGATTAACCTTTCTGGCAGGAATGACGTTTCGGTTGGTGGGAGGCGAAAATAACCCTCGTTATGAATTGGGAAGCGCAAGACCCGATCGTTGTGGGCGTGGCTAGTGAGTTGCAGCATCTCGTACCAGCCGCGCGCATTTCTATGGCCGTGCCAATCTCTACTACGACTTCGCCGGTGGATTTGATGTCAATGTCGCTGCACGGGATTCTCGAGCGGAGGCGACACGCTCCATGGGGAGATCGGCATCGGCGGCTCTATCAACTGGGCTGATGATAAATATTCGTTCTATGGCGAGGCAAATTTCAGCACGAACCTGGAGAACATCGGCGACAACAGCGCGATAAGCGGCACAGTTGGGTGCCGTGTACGTCGGTAGTGTCCTGGAGGAACACCGCCGTCATCAGGTTCTTTGTGTGATTGCAGGCGTCTGACATTAATCCCTGTGGATCACGTGATGGATCAGATCCGATTGATCACAATCCCCCTGGGATGGCTGGAGAGGTGGGCTTGACCATCCACCGGTGATTTCTCTGGAGGCGAGGAAGTTCCCCGCCTCAACTTTAGCCTGCAAGGTCGAGCGCCGAGTGGTTGTTTCTTTTGCTCCAGAACATGAGCTCATCCGCCCGCTCAAGGCTTTCGAACAGGCTGAGCGAACCCCCGGGGCTCCATTCAGCTACGCCGATGCTGGCTGATAGCTTAATCGGCCGGTCGTTCCATTGAAGAGGGGACCATTTGATAGCATCGGTTAACCTCATTGCCATCCTTCCCGCCTCCACCTTGCTCGTATGCGGGAGAAGGACGCAAAATTCGTCTCCCCCCACCCGGGCAAGTACGGCGTTTTCCCGCAGAACAGAACGAGTTAGACCGGCGATATGGATCAGCGCCGCGTCCCCGGCAGCATGACCATGCCGATCATTGATCGATTTAAATTTGTCGAGGTCTATCATCATCAGGACCGCCGATGCTTTGTCCCGCCGCGCCGCTTTCTCGCAAAGCAGCATCCTTTCGCGCAGGCCACGCCGGTTCAGCAGGCCCGTGAGATCGTCGCGGGTGGCGAGATCGACGAGATTCGATCTCAACCGATCGGCCACCATCAGCAGAAAGCCGAGATTCCACACGCTTCCGCCTATGATGGCGCAGACCAGGAACCAGGCGGCAAAATCGTAATATATTGCGCTCGAAAGCATCCCAAGAAGGCGGAGCAGGTTTGCAACTGCTTCGCCGCCCTGACCCAATATGACGATTAGAGCAGCAGTGGCAGCAACCAACGTCCCACCAGAACGAGGCTTAGCAGTCCACAGCATTGCGAGCGCCAGCGAGACCGGGACAATCTGGCTGACTGCTGCGACAAGATTTACCGCTTCCTGACTTGACCCAATCGCAAGGAGGCCAACCATGGTGCAAACCATCAGGATGACCACAGGGCGGCCGTCGAACCGATGTCCGCGGAAGACGCGCAGCCCCTGCCACATTGTAGCGAAGCTCCCCGCTACAAAGCTCAACCCTGTAAACCCCAGTGGACCGCCTTCGCCCAAAAACAGCATCGGCCCGCTGGCGCATGTCATGAGCAGCGCCGCGAGCCAGTAGCGGGCGGCGGCCATAGATCGATAGCTGTACGCGATCAGGGCCCAGACCGCCGCAAAACTTGCGGAGTTAAGCAAGATGATGACGTACAAGGTGATGAAGTCGAGTTGCATCGCCGCCGCTGGGAAATAGCCACCTCAACGATCGTGCCCGTGACGGCAGCGGGGTGACACCGTCGCGCGTTTATACCCAGGTTGCGACGAAATTCTTAATGCGCTGCCCGATCTTTTATCTATCTCGTGCGACGTTGCCGGTGACGCCAGTGCGGCAACCGTTTCTCTACCAAAGAACCATTGAGAAGAAAGTGCAGTTGAACGGCAGCTATTCGACCTCGGTGCCCGAAAAGCGGTTCGACCGCAATCGGTCCCAACCCGAGGCAGCAATGCGCTCTCATCTCGGACCTTCGCAAGTCTGAACCTAACTCCCCTAAGGGGTCATTTTCTGCAAACTGATAGAAGGTCACGGCAATGACCCTCCATTTGTTGTCGATCGCCACGGTTCCGGTGGCCACGCGGTCAGCGCCTATTTCGTCGTAGCCTATGAATCATTCAGCTAGCACCGCCAGATAAACCTCGGCCAGCTCCTTAATCACCGAGCGTTGCGGGGGCTCCGCGCCGAGATGCAGACTGCGCAACTCCGCCATGAAAGCCGCCCACATTTCCGGTCCGCCTTCTTCAAGCAATTGGGCACGGATCGACAACTCGCGGGTCGCCGGCGTGAAGCGCCTACCCCAAGCGCCCATCTGGGCAAGCAACGGCACCAGTTGGATGGCCGGTTCGGTCAAGCTGTAGACCGTCTTCTGTTTGTGCGCCGGTTCCGGACTGGTCGAGAGCAGGCCCGCTTCCACCAGCTTCTTCAGCCGGTTAGCAAGGATGTTTGAGGCGATGCCTTCCTCGGAATTGTTGAGCAGGGCGCGATAGTGCCGTCGGTTGCCGAACATGATGTCGCGGATGACGATCAGGCTCCAGCGATCGCCGAGTGTCTCAAGGGTCAGATTGATTGGGCATCCGGACCGGATTGGCTTGTCCATGCGGGCTCTCCGTAAAACTGCTTGCAATATAGGGACAGCCTTGGTAGCAAACAACTGCTTGCAATTTGCATCCGGAAAGGATCCAGCCATGAGCAAGGTAATCGTCTCTGGGTTCTCGCTTTCGGTCGACGGCTACGCCGCCGGACCGAACCAGAGCCTGGAAGACCCGCTCGGAAAACGTGGCGAGGAACTGCATAGGTGGATGGTCGGTACGGCCATGTTCCACGAGATGCTGGGCAAAGACGGCGGCTCCAAGGGCATCGACAATGATCATGCCGCTCGATCGATGGAGGGATTCGGCGCCTTCATTCTCGGCCGCAACATGTTTGGCCCGATCCGCGGCGACTGGCCCGACGAAGAGTGGAAGGGCTGGTGGGGTGACAATCCGCCGTACCACCGTCCGACCTTCGTGCTCACCCACTACCCGCGCGATCCCATCGAAATGGAAGGCGGCACGGTCTTTCACTTCGTCACCGACGGGATCGAGGCAGCGCTCGAACGAGCCAAGTCAGCGGCCGGGGACAAGAACGTGAAGATCGGCGGCGGTGTCTCGACCGTCCGGCAATATCTTCAGGCCGGGCTGGTCGACGAGATGCATCTCGCCATTTCGCCGGTATTGTTCGGCCGAGGCGAGGCGATGTTTGCGGGCCTTGATATTCCAGCACTCGGCTTTTCCGTCACCGAACATACCGCCACCGAGGCGGCCATGCACATCCTGCTCGCAAGATAGACGAAGGAGCCTGGATCATGCCCAAATTTGTCACAATCGGATATGGCGACCGGGCCGGCTACGACCGTACGCTGCAGGCTGTCAGGGACGCTGCCCACGCGCAGGACGCGGCGCTGGTGGCGGAAGGCGCCCTGATCGGCATCGCCGGCACACCAGTGCAGGTGCGCAATCCGGACGCGGCGGGCGTGGAAGCGCGCGAAGGCCCGTTCATGTCGTCAGAGCTGCCGATCGCCGGGTTCGCGGTGATCGAGGCCGCCAGCCTGAAAGACGCGATCGACAAGGTCTCGCAGGTCCCCTGCGCCGTCGCGCACGGGGTAGTCGAAGTGTGGCCGCTGAAATAGCCAAGGGAGCAACAGAATGGCCAAGCTGGTATTCGGCATGAATGTGTCACTGGACGGCTATGTCGACCATATGAGATTTCAGCCAAACCCCACTCTTTTCCGCCATTTCATCGACGAGGCCGAGGGACAGGCGGGCAGCATCTACGGTCGCAAGATGTACCAGATCATGCGGTACTGGGACGAGGATCATACCGACTGGGAGCCGGAGGGAGAGGCCTTCGCGGCGGCCTGGCGAAAGCAGACGAAATGGGTCGTCTCGGGCACCCTGACGTCGGTCGGTCCGAACGCGACGCTTCTCGGGGATGATCTTGAGACCGAAATCCGCAGGCTGAAGGCCGAACGCGACGGGGAGATCGAGGTTGCCGGTCCAAACCTGGCGCGAAGCCTCACCGACCTCGGCCTGATCGACGAGTACCGGATTTACCTTCACCCCGTTGTACTCGGTCATGGCGCACCCTACTTCGCCGGACCCCGAACGCCGCTCCGCCTGATTTCGCATGATCGAATTGGCGAGGATGTCGTCCGGTTGGCCTACGTTCCTGGATAATCTCTTTCCCGCGCCGGGTAGGTGCTCGATGGCAAGCACATAGGGTTGGAAGCCGCTACTGAGATCGGCCCGCGATGGACGGCAGCTGTCGACCCTCGGCTGCGAGGAGCGGACGGTCGGGAAGCGGCCCCTCCGCAGACGCACGCCTTACTCCGGCTTTGCCACGGTCCACTCAAGAAAAGCGTCAAGTGCTGGACAAAGCGCCTGGCCCCAAGCGGAAAGCCGGTACTCAACCCGAGGCGGAACCTCGGGATATACCGTCCGCTGCACGAGACCGTCGGCCTCCAATTGCCGGAGCTGCTGAGTGAGCATCTTCTGCGAAACCTCGGGAATGGCGCGTTCAAGTTCCGAGAAGCGCATCACCCGTCCGCCAAATAGGTGAAAGAGAATGACCAGCTTCCACCGGCCCTCTATGAGCTTGAGCCCGTTCTCCACGCCCTTTGCGGCCGTTTCGCTGGTGTAGCGCTCCAGCACCTTACTGGCGGGTGCGTGCCCAACTTTTTCGTGCGTTCTTGTCATGGCGAGAGCTTAGTCGCAGATGTTTGCGGCCACAACGCAGACGGAGACACCGCGATGACACACAACTTGCCCCAGCCAATTGCCCGATATTTTGCTGCAGGCTCACCCCAAGAGATTACCGATTGCTTTGCCGATGGCGCCGAAGTTTTCGATGAGGGGCGCAGGCACCATGGCCGAGACGAGATCCTACGCTGGCGAGAGGAGGTCTCTAAGATCAGCTTCGACCAGGAAATCCTGTCCGTGCGCGGGGAAGGCGAGACATTCGTCATCAAGTGCCAGGTATCGGGGTCGTTTCCTGGCAGCCCCATCGAACTCGACCACATTTTCGTCTTGAGTGGCGACAAGATCGGCTCGCTTGGGATCGAGTGAGTAAACACCTCCTGAGCCATAGTTTCTGGAGTGAGGCGATATCCCGCTTGGCTGTTACAAACCCAATCCCGATGCGGATGTTGGACGGACGCAAACATGGCGCGCCCGTCCAGTTATTTGAAGCCGCGCTTTGATTGACAGTGGCTGCCGCTTTGGATGCGCATATGTAGGTAGGCTGCAGAGCAAGTGGTCAGCCGCGGAAGAATGCCAGGAGATCTGGATTTATGATCTCCGGATGAGTGGACGCCATGCCGTGGGATAGTCCTTCATAGGCCTTGAGGGTGCCGTTCCGGAGGAACTCCACCGCCCGTGGACCATGATTGTCGAAAGGCACGATCTGGTCGTCCGTCCCATGCATGACGAGAACCGGCACCGTGATGGCCCTGAGATCTCCAGTGAAGTCCGTTTCGGAAAATGCGGCGATGCAATCATATTGCGCCTTGGCCCCGCCGGCCAAACCCTGCCGGGACCAATTGTCGATCAGTCCCAGGCTCACCTTGGCGCCTTGACGATTGAAGCCGTAGAAGGGTCCGGAGGCCACGCTGCGATAGAACTCGGCTCGATTGGCAATCAGTGCCGTGCGAAAGCCGTCGAAAACGTCGAGCGGCAGGCCCCCTGGATGAGCATCAGTCTTGAGCATGATCGGCGGAACGGCCCCGATCAGAACGGCTTTGGCCACTCGGCCGGGCTCGGCTCTTGCAACATATCGGGCCACCTCGCCACCGCCCGTTGAGTGGCCGACATGAATGGCGTTATCGAGTTTGAGGGCGGCAGCCAGTTCAGCAACGTCGGCAGCATAAGTGTTCATTTCGTTGCCGGTGTCGGTCTGGCTCGAGCGGCCGTGCCCGCGGCGGTCGTGAGCGATGACGCGGTAGCCCTTCTCAAGGAAATAGAGCAACTGAGCGTCCCAATCGTCGCTCGAGAGCGGCCAGCCGTGATGGAAAACGACGGGCTGCGCGTCCTTGCTGCCCCAGTCCTTATAGAAGATCTGGGCGCCGTCCCTGACGGTAATAGTAGACATCATTGTCTCCTTTGGTTCGGGGGTCGGTGGCGATGGCCGTCAATTGACGGCCACCTCCACAGCTTGAGCAGCGGTGTCGATCGTGTCCGCGACGACCTGCGGTTGCGTCATGAAGACCGAATGGCTCGCGGGCACCTCGGTGATGGTGGCGCCGATCCGCTGAGCCATGTGCCGAACCATGGCGAGATCGAAGGCCTTGTCTTCTGTCGCGATGACGGCCCAGCTCGGCTTGGTGCGCCAGGCAGCGTTTTCAAGTGCGGTGCTGAACACGGACATGTTCACGGGCACCTGCGAGTCCCTGAGGAAGGCGGCGTCTTCATCGCTTGCATCATGTGCAAACCCGGACTTGAACTTGTCGGGATTGAGAAAACCGTAGCCGTCCTCTCCGATGTCAATGACGAACTCGGGTGTGGCGGCGAAGCCTTCATATTGCTGCCCGGTCGTTTCACCGGCATCGGGGGAAAGCGCGGCGACATAGACGAGGCCCGCCACATTGGGATGGACACCGGCTTCGGTAATCACGGTTCCACCCCATGAGTGACCGACCAGGATTGTCGGGCCGTTCTGCCGTTCGAGCACGCGCCATGTGGCCGCGACGTCGTCGGCAAGCGAGGTCAAAGGGTTCTGGACGATGGTCACGTGATAGCCGCGGGCCGTGAGGATGTTGTAAACGCCACGCCACCCGGAGCCGTCGGCGAAGGCGCCATGGACGAGAACGACGTTGCGGATGGTTTGGTCGGCCGGGATCGTGTCCTCGCCCTGCACTCCGGGGGCGGTCGAAAGTACCGCAGCCGCGGTAGCGGCCAGCACAGTCTTGGTGATCGAGTTCATTGGGTCTCTCCTTGGTTGTGCGATAACTGCCATCGCAAAACCAAGTGTAAGTTTGCCCCATCTGCGCTACTACTGACGCAGTGTGTGAAGCATGCTAACGCAGTTCGTGAGGATGCAATGAATTCCGAGAGCCTCGAAGTATTCCTCAGTGCGGTACGAACCGGAAGTCTGTCAGGGGCGGCGAGGCATTTGAGGCTGACGCCAATGTCTGCGACCCGACGCCTGGCCAGGCTCGAGGAAGAGCTTGGCGTTCGCCTGTTTCATCGCTCATCGCGGTCTTTGGCGCTGACGCCGGAAGGGGAAGCCTTTCTTCCCTTCGCAGGCGAGATTGTCGACACACAGGACGCGGCACGCGAAACGCTGAACCCCAAAAAGGGACGCGCAAAAGGTCTCCTCAGGGTCACCGCGCCAATCACGCTGGGCCGCAAGCGCATCATGCCGGTCGTCCACGATCTGATTGAAGAACATCCCGAACTCCGGATCGACCTCGATCTCAATGATTCCATCGTCGACATCATCGCATCGGGCGTGGACCTGGCTATTCGTATTGCGCCGCTCAAGGATTCCGGACTCATCGCGAGGCGCCTCGTGGATAACCCCAAGCTGATCTATGCAGCGCCGAGCTATCTCGACCGCTACGGCGCGCCGCACACCATCGAGGAATTGGAACACCACGAGTGTCTGACCTTTTCCAATTTTACACATTGGCAGTTCCTGGTCGATGGTCAGGAGCGCTCGGTGCGCGTTCACAGCCGCTTTTCGTCCAGCGGTGTGGATGGCTTTCTTGCCGCCTGCGTTGCTGGTCTGGGACTTGCCCAGCTATCGGCCTGGGACATCAAGGATGAACTCGAAGCAGGCACCCTCGTCCATGTTCCCTTGGATGGCGCCTCTCCTCGAGACCTCGCCATCTGGGCGGTCTATCCCTCGAGGCGCCAAGTCTTGCCCAAGCTCCGCGTGTTCCTCGACCGCCTGGCCGAAAGCCTGCGGAACGATGGCAACGGTAAAATCAGTCGGCATGTCGGAAACGGCGCTTCAGGCCACAGCGCATCTGACGCCGGCTAGGCGGTCACGTCAGAAAGAACCGTGTCTTCGTCGCCTCAGCATAACGAAATTCGGTAGACAGGTTCACCTGATCTGCTCGTAGTACCCCAATTCGTGAACGCTTAACTGCTCGGCATCGCATTCAAACGAGGCCGATCATGAAAGCAGATCCTTTTTTCCAGCCGATCAGACTGGGAGCCCTTGACCTCAAGCACCGCGTCGTCATGGCACCCCTTACGCGCATGCGCGCACAAGAACCAGGCAACATACCTCATGCCCTCAATGCCGAATATTACAGTCAGCGTGCCAGCGATGGCGGTTTGCAGATCACCGAGGCGACTGACATCAGTCCCCAGGCGCGCGGCTATCGCCGAGTGCCAGGCGTGTTCACAACCGAACAGATCGCCGGCTGGAAGACCGTCACTCAAGCCGTGCATGAAAAAGGCGGCCTGATCGCCAATCAGATCTGGCACGTGGGACGTGTGTCGCACTCTTCGCTGCAACCCGATCATGCGCGTCCGGTGGCGCCATCGGCCATCGCGGCGCCAGGAACGATAACAGATTCCCTTGGGGTATCGGTGCCATTCGAAACGCCACGGGCCCTCGAGCTCGATGAGATTGCCGGCATCGAGGCCGATTTCGTCCAAGCTGCGATCAATGCACGCTCGGCTGGTTTCGATGCTGTCGAGCTCCACGGGGCAAATGGCTATCTGATCGACCAGTTCCTCAACAATGGCAGCAATATGCGAAGGGACCAATATGGTGGTTCGATCGAGAATCGCGCCCGCTTCCTGCTCGAAATCGTCGATGCCGTTGCAGCCGCAATAGGGCAGGATCGGGTTGGCGTCCGGCTTTCGCCTTGGTCTGGAATACTGGGGATGGCCGACAGCGATGGCGCCCGGCTCTGGCTGTACGTCATCAGCGAACTGGGCAAGCGCCAGATCGCCTATCTACATCTGATCGAACCACGGGCCGACTTTACCGATGACGAAAAACCCCTGAACATGAGTGCGCCAGACGTGGCCTCGCTGTTCAAAAAGACGTTCAACGGTCCGACCGTCTCGGCGGGCGGCTATCAGCCGGACACCGCACGTGCAGCCATTGCATCGGGAAAAGCAGACGCCATCGCCTTCGGCCGCCCCTTCATCGCCAATCCGGATCTGCCAGATCGGTTGCGCACAAATGCCCCCCTCAACAGGCATGTCCGCGCCACCTTTTACGGCGGAGATGCGCTCGGTTACACCGACTACCCATTTCTCGAAACGCTAGCGAATGAGTGACGAACGTTGGGAGGCGGCGCCATCTAGAAATTGTGTTGGCTCAGTCACTGAGAGTGATGCCGCCGTTCTCCTCCGACATGGCTTGAAACGACAGTGGAAAAAACGGCCGAACGGCGGCTTTCTCCATTCCTCGCCGAGACCGTCCAATCATGGTCAAAGGAGAACTTCGATGGGATACTCACGATATGATACTGCAGCCCGAGGACGGGCTGCTTGGAATGCAGGTAAGACTGTTGGGACAAAGCGCCCTCTAACGCAGAAGCAGATCTGGGCGATCCGTTTCTTCCTGGAGATCCGACGTTAAGGCTTCCGCGCCGCAACCAGCCACGCCCGGGAATCGAACAGCACGCCGTCCGAGGTGAGATGCGACGCGAGCAAGGCGCGTAGTCGCTGAGAGACATCCTCGTGCCCGGCGCCCTTCTGGTCATCTGCCATGAACAGGCCGGCCACGGCGTCATTGGCCGCATCGATGTCCGCACCATAGAAGACGGGCTCATGCACTTCCGCAAACTCGACCGACGCAAAACCGGCCTTTGTCAGAATATCCCTCGTCACTACCGGGTCAGAAAGCGAGAATGCGGCAGCGCCCGATGGCTCGGTCCCTGGAGCCACGGTGTTCGAAATGGCGGTAGCCCATTCGTTGCGATCTGCGGGTTGCCACACCATGAGCACCAAGCGGGCGCCGGGGCGCATTGCCTGGCCAATGTTGGCGAATGCGGCGACGGGGTCGATGAAGAAATCACGCCGAAACGGCTTATGCACACATCGAAGTGTGCTGCGGGGAACGCCTTGGTCTGTGCATCACCCAGCTCGAACGCGACGTTATGCAGTCCTGCATCTGTGCTGCGCCGGCGGGCGACCTGCAGCAGCGCGTCCGAGATGTCTATGCCGAGGGCGCTTCCTTCCCGGGCGATGCGGGCGGCGTCTCGAGTGCTCTGTCCCGCGCCGCACCCGACATCGAGTACACGGTCGCGCGGGCCGATCCTCGCAGCAGACCGCAGGTGTTCGTTGTGGCGGCTCAGTTCGGCATCGTAGAAGTCGGCGCGGTTGAAGGTCATGCCGACATTCCGGCATTTCGGGGGACATAGCGCAGGAACACCATACCGGTGGCGTAACGGCGCTCTTCGACAAGGTCGAGATCCAGCCGCCCTTCGATGTCCTTGAACACGGGATTGCCCGCACCAAGGACCACCGGAATGCAATAGAACGCGTATTCGTCGATCAGTCCCGCTTTAATAAAATGCGCCGCCAGCGTCGGACCGGCGACGGCGATGTCCTTGCTCGCTTCCGCCTTGAGGCGCCGGATGTCCTCCGGCCGGAACTCGCGCACGACCTGCGTCTTGTCGCTCAAGGCCCGGTCCAGCGTCGACGAAATGACCAGCTTGCCCAGTCCCTTCCAGAGACGGGCGAATTCGCCTGCGTGGCCCGACCGCTTTTCTGTTCGTCGTAGGTTTCCCAAAAGACCCTGGCTTCATGCATGCGCCGGCCGTAGATTTCGGGGCCGCTCCTGCGCATCTCGTCATTGATGAACGCAAGGACGTCATCGTCGAACTGACTCGACGGATCGGCCACGAAACCGCCCAGCGACATCATCATCCCGTATGTCAGCTTGCCCATCTTTCCCTCCTTCGGTTTCGATTCGCCGTAGCGGATCGGAGTGTTTGTCATTCCGGCGATTGACGGCCGTGCCGGATGTCCTGGGCGATGTGGCTCAAATCATTGTTGAGCTGATGATCCCGATCCGCGAGAAGGCGGGCCGACGCGTGCGTAATGGCCCGGGTGTAAAGTTCCATATGCCTGGGCGGAACTTCCTCGTCCGCGGTGCCGTGGTAGAGGAGCACCGGGACGTCGGCGCGAAGCTCATCGGCCAGGTGTGTCGTGGGGTCCGTCTCGTCGGCAGGCCACCCGCCTTCGCCGAGAAATGGTGCCGCGATAAGAAAGACCGCGCTCCATTTTTGCTTCGGCCGGTATTCGGCGACGGCATGGATGAGGAATGTGCCACCGATCGAGTGACCGATGAGGATCGCATTGTCGTCCAGCTCATCGAACTGCTTGAACAGCGCCGCCTTCCAGCTGGGATAGAGCGGTTCAGCCTCGTTCGGCATTCGTGGATAGCGGACGTCGTATTGCGGGCCGAGCCGGGCCTCAAGGCTGCGGACGAGCTTGTTGTCCCATGCGTCGTGCACGCATTCGCCGGCGCCTTGTACGAATAGAATCTGCCTGGACATGTTCGGTTCTCCTCGTTGCGCATGAATGTCGAGGCGCGCTAACATCATTCGGCATAAGTATCCAACAGCAGAATAGCATTCAAAGAAAGGGCAGGAATGTCGAACGTGAGAAAAACAGATGCCATTCGGCCGGAGGCTGCGACACGCCGCGCGCTCGATGCATTGGACCGAAAAATATTAGGCGCCCTGACCGTGGACGCCGGGACCGGATACGCAGAGCTCGGCCAGAAGGTCGGCCTCTCGGCCCCGGCGGTCCACGACCGGGTCAAGAAGCTGCGGGCATCGGGCTGTGTGCGCCGAACGGCGGCGCTGCTGGATGGACCTGCCATCGGCAAGCCGCTCCTCGCATTCGTTCATGTCGATACCGCCGGCTGGTGCGCGACGAAGGAGCTCATGTCGATCGCCGAGTTGCCGGAAGTGGAGGAAATCCACTCGGTAACGGGCGACACAAGCATGTTGATCAAGGTGCGCTGTGCTTCGAGTCGCGCGCTCGAAGCCCTTCTCGCGCGTCTCTATGCGGCCCCGAACGTAAAGAGCACCAAGAGCTACATCACTTTGTCGACCTATCTCGAACGCCCGGCACAGGCCGATATTACGGAGTTCGAGGAGTAGAGCTCCCTCGTTCTTGTGTGAGTCCGCACTGATGTGGAGAGGATCGATATACCCCCAAAAGGAGTGACTTCGAAAGACACGGAGAGTCTGGGTGGGACACGCAATGCGGCTTCGGAGCGAGGCTGAAAGAGCGGCCCTTCGGGGGCTGGACGTTCGTTTTGTATCTCGCTGCTTATAGTCCTGTCGCCACAGCAGCACATTCATCGCTGCCCTATGCCGATGAATGGTGATGGCCACGGAGCCATCGCGCTTGTCGGTGCTGGTCCGGGGCATGCCACGTCCTCCGATTGCAGCGGTCAGGCCGACCGCGTGCCCTAGCTGTCGGATGTTTCGAGCTTGACCCGCAGGTGCGAGAGGACACGCTGCGCCGCTGCGATGTCCTCTTCAGTCATGCCCTCGGCCAGCGCCTCGACAAGCGGGTTATAACGGCTCAGGGCAGCGGCGTATGTCTCCTTCCCCTTCGGGGTCAGCACAACCAATTGTGCCCGCTTGTGGTGAGGGTTCGGCTCCAGTGCGACCAGACCGTCAGCGAGCAGGTCGTTGACGATGCGCTGCACGTTTTGCCGGTTGGCACCCATGTCGCGCGCCAACCAGGCGACCGGCTGCGCACGATCGGCCTGGGTGATCGCCCCCAGGATTTGCCAGCGGGCGCTGGTGAGGCCGAGCGGCGATACGATCCGGTCTCCCCAGGCCAGCGTTAGGTTGTTGGCCCGGAACATTGTCAGAATCAGATCTGTCAGTGCTTGGGCTCTCGGCTTCGGGTCAGCTGTTGTCATTTGTCTCCATATGTCTATATTGACATGATAATGTCAATCATGATGTTAAATGACGATAGCGCACCCAAGGACCCAAGGCCATGATAAAACTCATTCACCCCATCGCCGGTATACTGGCGATGCTGACCATCGCCACCTTCTGGCTATCGACGCTCATTAGCGAACTGTCCGGGTCACATGCCGCGATCGTTGCGGTGAAGACCGCCATCCCTTGGGGCTTGCTGCTGCTGGTGCCCTCACTTGTTGCAGTGGGGGGATCCGGCTTGGCGTGGTCAAAGGGGAACCGCACTGGTCTCGTGGGCGCCAAGCTGCTCCGCATGCCCTTCATCGCTGTCAACGGGATGCTTGTGCTGATCCCCTCGGCGTTGTTCCTCGCGTCCAAGGCGAGGGCAGCCGAGTTCGACGGGTGGTTTTATGGCGTTCAAGCTGTCGAGCTGGTGGCAGGCGCCGCCAATCTGATGCTGCTGGGCATGAGCATGCGGGATGGCCTTCGACTTTCCAAGTGGCGCCGCAAGAGCCTGCTCAAGCCGTCGACGGCTTACAGAACAAGACTCCTCGTGCGTGAGGAGGAGACCGAAGGCACAACGACCTTCCACTTCGAACGACCCGCCGGGTTCCAGTTCAAGGCTGGGCAGGCGATCTATTTGACCTTGCCCGCATCGATTGGCGCCGACAACAGGGGCCGGATGCGCACTTTCTCTTTATCCAGTTCGCCGCATGACCGGGACCTCACGATTACGACTCGCGTCAGCGATAGCGCATTCAAGAAAGCCTTGCAGGCGCTTCCGCTCGGGACCGAAATCGAGCTCTCAGGTCCCTATGGCAACATGGTGCTGGACGAGAGGCGCCCCGCCGTCTTCATCGCCGGCGGCATCGGCATCACGCCATTCCGCAGCATGATCCGTGACGCAATCGAGCGAGGGCTCCGGCAGAGGATGGTTGTCTTCTACAGCGTTCGCAAGGCGGAGGACGCGGCCTTCGTCGGCGAACTGGAAGCATTGGCCGAACACAATCCGCGCTTCGAACTGGTGCCCACGATCACCGGTCCCGGCGAGGTGCCGCCGGGCTGGCAGCGTGGAAAGGTCACCAACGAAATGATCTCGCGCCATGCTGGCGATCTTGCGGATCAGACCTTCTATGTCGCGGGGCCACCAAAGATGGTGGAGGGTCTAAAGCAGATGCTTCTTGCTTCAGGGGTAGCGACGGCCGATTTCCACATTGAGGAGTTCACCGGCTACTGATGACTGGTTTCGGCCAGACCGTCGCAGCTCACAACGGCTGAAAAGGAGGCGGGAGTTGCCGCTCCCACCCCGATCTCCATTTACCCGCAAAAATGGGGTGGATAGCGGAAGGTCGCCTTCCCGGCAGCGAACCTATAAACAGACTTGGCAGGATCGGCAGCAAAAAGGTTTGCACGTGGCGCTCAGTATTACACAAGCTCGGCCGGGTCTCGAAGAAGTGTTCGAACTGGACCGCATCTGCCTTCGCGAGCCCGGCGGCGATCCATTGGATATGATGGCGCATCGTAAAAAGTTGGAGCAGTCGATACCCCAATCGGAATGGGGAAGTGTCCGCAGAGATGGTCAACTTGTGGCTTACGCTTACCTATGGCCGCTGGCGAACGCCGACTGGTTTGTTGGCGGACTTCTCATTCATCCACGCCACAGGACCCGCTCCCACGGTCACAGCTCTGAGCCAGACCATTTCGGACCTTCTGGAAAAGATCAACGCCGATCGGCTCAAGAGCCACGTTCTGCGCAGCAACACCGCCTCTCTGCGACTACACAAGCGACTGGGTTTCGAGATCGAAAAGGAAAGCGAGATCGCGATCGCATTTTCAGCGGACTGCGCGCCGCTGCTGAGACTCCTTGGAGCCTCGCGTCGGCTGGCGAATGAGAGGCAGCTTTCCGCATTACCGGATTAGGCGGGGAATGTCTTAGTGGGGTCGGTGGCCGTCATTAAGATCATATTCCTCCATTAACGGCAGCTATTCGACCTGGACCGTAAAAGTGGTCGGTCCGGAAACCGCCCCGATTTTGCCAATGCGTTAGCCATGGAAGTCCTTCGGTGAATGGCGGATAGGGTGGTTTTCGGACAGGCAGCTTTAAGGTTGGCAGTGGATGAAGTGGTCATTAGGTGTTGCAGAAGTGGTCGCGCAAAATCGACCTCTGCACCCGACTTTTGCCTTGAACTTCCTCTAAAAATTCAGCGCCGCCGTAGGTCGCCCTTACAGGCGCTTGAAATATCGGGCGACCGGCCAGCGTTCAAATCCAGAAGATTCATAGAGGTGGCGAGCGGGTGCGTGTCCTGTGTCGCCGCCAGTTTCAACCATCACCATCGTCATTCCGGCTTTGCGAATTTTTCCATTCGCAAAGTCCATCAACGCCTTGCCTATACCTTCCCGTTGATGATTGGGCGACACGGCGATGATGTAGATCTCGCCCATCTGATCCTTCGGATGGATCCGAATCCCGATGAAACCGACCAATTCGTCATCTTGGAGGGCCAGCCAATTATTTTGCGGTTCGTCCTCCAGAAGTGAAACCACATCGGCGGTTTGTCGCGCCTGCCATCCTTGGGGGTAGAAAGCGTCATAGACGAATCTAGGCACTTCGTTTTCGGTCTTAGCAAAAACCGGGGACCAGGCTCCGATCGTAAGGGCAACAACAGCGTCCTGAAACTCGGAACGATAAGGAATGATCTTCAAGTTACTCATGTCTGCCACGATATCAGCAGAAGAGCGGATGTCCGCAAGGTGGTGCCCCTGTTTGAAAAAAAATCCTGAAACCCGCGACAGCCCCAGCCATCTTAGCGCCCGCCTTAAGGCACGTCATTCACGACGATAATCGGCGGACATGGCGTCGGTTGAGATTGGCCGGTGTGGAGAGCCACCATCTCCCCACGATCTCGGTCGCCAGAAGCGCTGCCTCGATGGCGGCGACAACTGGCCAGCATCCAAGTCTCGCGTGCTTCGTGAGGACTGTCAGGCCTCATTCTCGCTTCACTCAACGCTCTCACCGGTCAGTCCCAGTGCCCGAGCCCGTTCTCGTCCAGATAGTCCACGACAAGGCCCGTAGCGCGGGTTCCGTTATGGTTGAAGCGCACCGAGGAGAGCGAGCCGGCAGGAGCATTCTCATTGCGCGGTGCAAGGGCAAAGACGTGCCCGTCCCAGTGTTGGAGCAGGAAGGCGAGGGGCGTTGGCCCCAGCGAGAGCATCAGTTCCCCGTCCTCAACCGTGATCTCGGCCGGACCGAAATAGGCGCTCTCGAAACTGCCCGTATAGCTGTCTAGAGGGGCATGTGCTTCGGGCGCCTGCGGCGGCTCCTGGCCGGCCAGGTCGCCCACCGGTTCGAACAGGACGCTCATGAGCGAATTATAGGCCTCATACCAGTCACGCGTGACGGTGCCGAACTGGACGATGTCCATGAAGCTGTTACCGATGGCTTCCACTGCCCCCACTGGGGCGCCATTTGACAGCACCACAAGGCCGAGCTTCTGTTCGGGCATGATCTGGAAATGCGTCCCCGCGCCCAGCATGAACGCGCCCGAATGATTCATTGTTGGCCGGCCGGTAGCGCTGACGCTGACGTTGAACCCAAAGCCATATGCGCCTGAACGCTCCGCGAAATCCCCCGCTGGTGCGTTGATAACCTGCGGCCGCAGCGCCGGTAGCAGGGCGTCCGGCGAAAAGATGTCCTCTCCCTCATGGTGCCCCCCAGCCAGAAGCAGGGCCAGCCACCGTGCCAGGTCGCCGACGGTTGAGGAAACTCCGCCGGCGGGCGCCTGGGCATCGGGCTGCCGGTCGTAGAGCGGCTGGAAGGCACCGTCCTCGAAAGCATGCAGATGGGCTCGGTCAGGCGCTGTCAGATAGTCGGAGTGCCGGTAGCTTGTGGCTTCCATGCCAAGAGGGGCGAACAAGAGTTCCTCGGCCAGCGTCTCCCAGGTTTCTCCATAGGCGGAAGCCACAGCTTCGGCAGCAATGGTGGTGCCGTAGTTGGCGTAGTTGTAGGAAATCCGGAACGGGTCCAGAGGCACCAGGGCAAGCCGCTCTATGATGGTCTGCCGGTCGAAGCCCAGATCCTCCAGTTCGTCCCCGGCGGCGGCGGGCAGGCCACTGCGATGGGCGAAAAAATCGCCGATCGTGGCGCGCTCTGCCACATAGGGATCGGACAGCGAAAAGCCGGGAAGGTGGGACGAAACTGAGTCATTCCATGCCAGCCGCCCCTGGCTTACCGCGATGGCGGCAATGGTGGCGGAGATGGATTTAGACACAGAGGCAATCTGGAACACTGTATTAGCATTGACTGGCGCGCCCGTGCCCAGATGGCGCACGCCAAATCCCTCGAGGAACACTGTTTCGCCCTCATGAACCACAGCGACAGCCATTCCGGGCACGCCGCTGCGCTCCATCACGTCGCCAACCAGTGCGGGCAAGGCTTCGATCGCTGCGGCAACCCCGCCATCCGCAAGTATGGCGGTGTCCCCGGCCGGGCTAGCCCCCAGGGTGACGCCTTCTGCCGGAGCTGCCTCCGAAGCTACCAGCCCCAGTCCAGCCACCAGACCGCCGCTCAAGATCGTCGCAAGATACCTTTTCATGGTTCCCCCAAACCCTGTGTGTTCTTACTGGCGCATGATGAGGGCTGAATCGGAACGGTGCAAGACCGGGGGCGCCGATGGCACGGCCGGCGACAAGCGGCTGTGGGTGAGTAAGGCAAAAGAGCCCGGCGCATGCTGGGCCCTCATTCCGCGCTACGCGGTCGAATACGGCCGATTGGTCGTGAACCACAGATTGATCGCAGCGAGGATTGCAACGATCAGACCAGCAATCACGTGGACGGCGGCCGCAGCCGATATCGCCGCAAAACCCAGGGTCCAGGGCGCAATCACCGCATATCGAAGGCCGTCCGGTTCTTGGAGGTCAAAGACTTCAGCATGGTTGGGTTTCTCATTCCAGTTCGGGTTGCCTCGTCAATGAACTGCCTCGCCTTCTTGGGAGGCGGGCGCGGCGGCGGCACGAGCTGATCCGCGGCTGCTAAGTTCGGCGCCCGATCCGGGAGGCGGCAGCGATGGCACTCGCTGGCTCGGGGCAGAAAGGGGGCAAGTTCTTGTGGCGGGAAAACGCTGGCCGCGATCTCTTTAAGGGCGAGGTCGGCCACGCCGGCACTATCGATTTCGAGCCTTGGCTCGGCGCCCTGTCTGAGCGCCCTGGCGCGGGCGGCGGCGGCAAGCGTCAGCGCGACGTGTCAGGCATCACCTTCTGGCAATCGAAAACAACGTGCGGGTCCATTTCTGCACCTCATGCGGCGTTCCGTGTGCCGGCATCATCCTGATTGGTCGCGACCTCGTGCTCCAGAGCGAGCAGCGCCCGTTCGACCTAGTCGAGACGCGAGGGCCGGTGGTTCTCGGGCATGCCTTCATTGGTCGCCTGATCGATCTGGTACTCCGTCCAGGCCCAGTTCATCAGGATCGACCGTTTGGACTCCAGCGTTAGCAAAGGATCCCAGACCACAGCCATGGGTGCGGTCCAGCCGCTCGGCCCGGCTAGGCCATTGCGGTTCGCAGCGCCGCCGAGTGATTGCCGATAACTGTCCTGAAGGTCGGAAAGCCCGAGCCGGTTGAGCGTCGCGTCGGAAAAGGCATGAGAACTGTCCTTTTCCGTCGACGTTCCGTTACTGCGCTGGCTGCGGCTGTTTTTCCTCTCTCCAGACGGCGGCTGGACGACATAGGTCAGGCCCTGCCGCTCGGCAAACCGGACGGCCGATTCCAATGTCGGGAAGCTGATTTCGACTTGGGTCAGTGTGTCGCCGCCACCCGTGTAACCCATGAGCGGCTCTATGAAGGGCGCGGCACGTCGCTCGAAGGTGAGACGCCAACCTTTGGCGCGTGCCTTGCCCGAGGTCGTCACCGAGCGCGTTGGCTTGTAGATGCGAGCGACGGCGTCGTCAGGAAGAGTTGATCCTCCACGCGAAGGCGGTTTGGGGCGATTGTCGTTCGAGCCTCCGCCCTGCGGGAAATGCTGTGTCGATAATTCGTATGCCTGTTTTACAATCTCCATCGTTCATCCCTCCCCAGTTGCGGCGAAGGAATGCCGCCGGCAGCGGCCCGAAAAAGCCCACCGCCGGCGCCTGCCATGTGTTAGCTGTTGATGGCGATCCGTCTCACTTGCGACTGCGCCCTTTCGCTCTTGGGCAAGGACACGGTCAGCACGCCGTTCCTGAAGCGGGCATCCACCTTGTCTTCCTGGACCTCGTAGCCGAGCGGAATGCGGCGCTCGAACCGGCCATAGAAGCGCTCGGAGAACTGTCTATTTTTGTCCTCGGCCTCGGAGCGCTTTTCGCCACGCAGCGAAAGCACGCCGTCATCGAGCAGGACTTCGATGTCCTTTTCCTCAAGGCCCGGCACCTCGGCCGTCACCTTGATTTCCTTCTCGCCGTCGGAAATCTCGACGCTTGGCCAGTTGCCGCCGAAGCTGGAAAAACTGCTCAGGGAAGGCAACCCGGTTCCGAAGCTGCGGAAGGCGTCGTCGAAAAGCCGGTTCACCTCGCGATGCAGCGACAGGAACGGATCGCGGTCATCATTGCGAAAAATGCTTGGGGTCGTACTGCCGTTGTTTCGGCCCCAGGGGATCAAATCACGCACACTCATCGTGTTTCTCCTTTCTGTCCGTTGGCGGATGGCACCGGACCGGAGCCCGGCGCCACGTGCAGGACCACGCTGAGAAAGCGCCGTTAGGCGGCGTGCTTTTCGGCTTCGATCTGCCTGGTCTCGGCCTGGCCCAGCGCTTCACCGGTCGAGATCTCGATCCGGCGCGGCTTAATCTCTTCGGGAAGCTCGCGCTTGAGATCGATGGTCAGCAGACCGTTGACCAGGTTGGCGCCGACGACCTTCACATGGTCAGCCAGCTCGAACCGCCGCTGGAAGGCGCGTCCGGCGATGCCGCGATGCAGGTACTGGCCATTGTCCTCGCCAGCCTTCTGACCCGACACCATCAGCATGTTCTGCTCCTGTGTAATAGCCAGCTCGTCGGGGGTGAACCCAGCCACAGCGAGCGAAACGCGATAGGTCTCGTCATCAGTCTTGGTGATGTCGTAAGGAGGCCAGTTGTCGAACGTCTCAACGCGGCTCGCCGCCTCAAGCGCGTTCAGCATTCGGTCAAAGCCGATGCTCGACCGGAACAGGGGAGAAAAGTCGAAGGTGGTTCTCATAGCCACATCCTCCATTGAGCAACATGGGTACAAGTCAAGTGCCGGGCGCACGCTTGCGTTCACCCGACATGCCGGTCCCCTATGGGCATCCGGCGACAGAAGATTTTGTTAAAACAGCGGCATATTTCAAGAGGTTACATCGGGAAAGGCGTATTCAAGTTGTCGTGACGACGCCAATCGCACCTTGGCGCCGTTCGACCTCGACCACCACCGCATGACCTGTGCGGTGAAGGGAAATATCGGCCGTCGCACCATTCAACCGCAAGCGCTTCAGATGGACCGTGTTGAGAAAGTCCGGCAGCATTGGGCTGTCGAACAGGATACGACCGGCCTCGACATCGAAGCGCAGGCCGAGGCAGGCTTGCAGTGTGTAAAGCGGTGCAGCAGCGGCCCAGGCCTGGGGAATACAGGCGACTGGGTAGAATGTCGGTCCGTGGGATGCGAGTCGCGAAAAGCCACAGAACAATTCAGGCAAGCGCCGCAAATCGATATAACTCGCCGCGGCGAACAATCCCTCGAGAATGCGAACCGCTTCACCCTTTAGCCCGTAGCGTGCCAGGCCGGCGGCGATCAGCGCATTGTCGTGCGGCCAGACTGAACCGTTATGATAGCTCATGGGGTTATAGCGGCTCTGACCTGCTGCGATCGTGCGCACACCCCATCCGCTGAAGCTTGCTCGACCCATAAGGGCGGCAGCGACCGATCGAGCGTGCACGTGTTCTGCTATACCGGTCCAAAGGGCATGTCCTGCATTGGACGAGAGTACCCGGCAAGGGCGCTTGTCGCCATCAAGCGCCAGAACGTAACTGCCAAGCTCAGGGTCGAAGAAATCGCGCGCGAAGGCAAGGCGCAGGCTTTCGGCGCGCCGGGCAAACCGCTCGGCGACATCGGCATGCCCCAGGCGTTCCGCCATGGCGCTTGCTGCCATGAACGCTCCATAAACATAGGCCTGGACCTCGCAGAGCGCGATAGGGCCCTTGGCCAGCGTGCCGTCGCTGTGAAATATCGAATCGTGGCTGTCCTTCCAACCCTGATTGGCCAGGCCTTGCTCGGACCGGCGGCCATACTCGAGGTATCCGTCGCCGTCTCGGTCGCCATAGTGCTCGATCCACGCCAGCCCGGCCTCGATGTGAGGCCAGAGCGCGCCGATCGCCTCCATATCTCCTGTGCGGTCGAGATATGCTCCCGCCAGCATCACGAACAAGGGTGTTGAATCGATACTGCCGTAATAGCGGCGGAATGGCACCTCGCCCAACTCCGCCATTTCGCCATACCGCACCTCGTGCAGGATCTTGCCCGGCTCGGCGTCGGCGGCGGCGTCCAGATCGGTCGCCTGATTGGCCGCGAGGTGGAAGAGCACGCCGCGTGCCAGGGCCGGATCGATCCACAACGTCTCGAAGGCTGTGATAAGAGCATCCCGCCCGAAAACTGTGCTGAACCACGGAACGCCAGCATAGGGGTATGGACCTTCCGGCGTGTCGGTCACCAGCATATAGAGGTCAGAGATGCTGCGACGCAGGCTCTCGTTGAAGATATCGTTGGAGGTGATGATGGCGGCCGCGCGGGAGGAGGCCCTGCGTAGCGAGCGCCGAGCCCCACGAATGGCGCTGAAGAACGATTCGCGCCTGGGAGTCCGGTGCTCGCCGTCCAGGCACTCGACCGTGAGCAGCACTGATCGCGTTTTCCTCGGTTCCAGCGTGAGGACGAAGCGCGTCCGCCCGCCCGAAATCACGGCGGGGCGGGGCGAAAACTGCAGATACGTGCTACGTTCGATCCCGTCGAGTCCAGTGTAGCCGAGCAGTACGCTGTCTCGGCCTACGACTGGATCATGGCATTTTCCCCGCCGCTTACGGGTGGTCCCCCGCACTTCGAACAAATCGGCAAAATCGGCTTGGAAAACGATATCGAGAACGACGGTAACGGTGCGATCGAGAAAGTTGCGCACGGCAACCCGCTCGTAGCATGCAGCCTTCCAAAGAAACCGCGAGCGTCGGATATGGATCAAGTCGTGCTCGAGCCTTAAATCCCCTTGTTCGTCGAATAGGTCAGGATTGGTGAGGTCGCACGTAAGGGTGGCATTGTCGTCTCTCAGCGTCGAGCTCAAGAGCAGCGGTCTACTACCGTTGATGGCCAGTGTCAGGCGCGAGAGATACCGTGTGTCCCGGTGGAAAAGGCCCTCCGCACCCGTCGGATCGGCATGGATGTCGCCATTGTGGTCGAACACGCCGAACGTGTCGCCATGCTTAAGCGTCCGATTACGGATCTCTTGCAGCGATGCCCGGGCCAGGACGCCATAGGACGCATCTTCGGGCGCCGGAGCCCCCAAGGTCCCCGCCTGTTCTGTGAAACTGTCCATTCCTGTCCCCTGATCAGGCGTGAAGGTCAAGGCCGTATTGGCGCGGAATATAGACATTGCCGTTAGCTGGCTGGCCAATGAATTGGCGCTCGTAAAGCGCCACATAGTCCCGCGCCATGCGCTCGACTGTGAAGCGGGCATTGAAGGTTGCGCGGACCAGATGGCGATCCATGCCGCGCGCCTTGTGCACGCTATCGACGGCTTCATCGATCGTTTCGACGATGAAGCCGGAAACGCCGTGGTCGAGGACCTCGGGCACCGAGCCGCAGTTGAAGGCGATGACCGGCGTGCCGCAGGCCATAGCCTCGATCATCACCAATCCGAAGGGTTCGGGCCAGTCGATGGGGAACAAAAGCGCAGTGGCGTTGCCCAGGAACTGGGCCTTCTGCGCCTCGTTGATCTCGCCGACGAACTCAACATTATCGTGGCGGGCGACCAGCGGGGCGATAGTCTCGTCCCAATAGGCTTGGTCAGCCTTGTCGATCTTGGCGGCGATCTTGAGCGTCATGCCCGCACGCGCCGCGATCTCGATGGCGCGATCCGGGCGCTTTTCAGGCGAGATGCGTCCCAGGAATGCTAGATACCCGCCAGCTGCCTCTGGCTGGAATGGCAGAAGGTCTGCCGGCAAGCCGTGATAGACCGTCCCGGACCAGTTTACCGGAGGCATTGGTTTGCGCTGATCGTTGGAGATCGAAACCAGCGGAAATTCGGGGAACGCACGGTAGAACGGCACGAGATCGGGCAGATCGAGTCGGCCGTGCAGGGTGGTGACGGTCTTGCCGGCGCATTCCCGCACTAAGGGGAAATGCAGCATGTCGATGTGGAAATGCATGATGTCGAATTCGCTGGCACGTTGGCGCACCTGTTCAAGCATCATGACATGGTAGGGAATGGGGTCGCGCACCTGGGGGTTGAGCCGCAGCGCGACATGCGAGCACGGCACCAACTGGGCCAGCGTTCTTGAGTCACCGCTGGCAAAGAGCGTCACCTCATGGCCCTGCCGGACCAGTTCGTCAGTGAGGTAGGCTACGATGCGCTCTGTCCCGCCATAGAGCTTGGGCGGCACGCATTCAGCCAGAGGGGCAATCTGGGCGATCCTCATTGGTTAGGCACTCCTTTGCTCGCGCGTTTAGGCTCGGGCACACCGGGTCGGTGGCCGCGCAGCGACAATTTTTCCGGATATCTCGTCAGGCGGCCTTTTGATGACGGCGCGCCAATCGTTGATGGTGCCCGGCAGGAAACCACCGAGCACCTGGACTTACGATAATCAGAAGTCCATTCCGGCTCCGGCCGGCATGGCGGGAGCCGCTTCCTTCTTGGGCTTTTCAGCCACCAGGGCCTCGGTGGTGATCAGGAGCGAAGCAACCGAGGCAGCATCCTCGAGTGCTGTGCGGACGACCTTGGCGGGGTCGATCACGCCTGCGGCAACGAGGTCCTGATATTCGCCTGTCGCGGCGTTATAGCCCCAGCTGTAATCGTCCTTTTCAAGCAGCTTGCCCGCGATCACCGAGCCGTCCTCTCCAGCATTGAGCGCGATCTGCTTGGCCGGAGCTTGAATGGCGCGGCGGACGATATCGATTCCGGCCTGCTGGTCACCATTAGCGCCCTTGAGGTCTCCAAGCGCCTTAAGCGCCCGAAGCAAAGCAACGCCGCCGCCGGGCAGGATGCCCTCTTCGACAGCAGCCCGGGTCGCATGCAACGCGTCGTCCACTCGGTCCTTCTTTTCCTTGACCTCGACTTCGGTGGCACCGCCAACCCGGATCACGGCGACACCGCCAGCGAGCTTGGCCAGGCGTTCCTGAAGCTTTTCGCGGTCGTAGTCAGAGGTGGTTTCCTCGATCTGCGCCTTGATCTGGTTGACGCGGCCTTCGATGTCGTCCTTGGAGCCAGCACCATCGACGATGGTGGTGTTTTCTTTCTCGATCACCACCTTCTTGGCCGTGCCGAGCATGTTGAGCGTCACGTTTTCGAGCTTGATGCCCATTTCTTCGGAGACAACGTTGCCGCCCGTGAGGATCGCGATGTCCTGCAGCATGGCCTTGCGGCGGTCGCCGAAGCCTGGCGCTTTGACGGCGGCTACTTTGAGACCGCCACGCAAACGGTTGACGACCAGGGTCGCGAGAGCCTCGCCCTCTACATCCTCGGCAACGATCACCAGTGGCTTGCCCGATTGCACCACGCTTTCCAGCAACGGGAGCATCGACTGCAGATTGGAGAGCTTCTTTTCGTGGATGAGGATATAGGGGTCTTCGAGTTCGACCCTCATCTTTTCGGAATTGGTCACGAAATAGGGCGAGAGGTATCCACGGTCGAACTGCATGCCTTCGACCACTTCGAGCTCGGTCTCAGCGGTCTTGGCCTCCTCCACGGTGATTACGCCGTCGTTGCCGACCTTTTCCATCGCCTCGGCAAGGAAGCGCCCGATCTCGGTATCGCCGTTGGCCGAGATCGTGCCGACCTGCGCGATTTCGGAATTGGCCGTAATTTTGCGTGCATGGCCCTTGAGGTCTTCGACGACCTTGCCCACAGCCAGATCGATGCCGCGCTTTAGATCCATCGGATTCATTCCGGCGGCGACGGCCTTTGCGCCTTCCTTAACGATGGCCTGCGCCAGCACCGTTGCCGTGGTGGTGCCGTCACCGGCCATGTCATTGGTCTTGGACGCCACTTCGCGCACCATCTGTGCGCCCATGTTTTCGAACTTGTCTTCAAGTTCGATTTCCTTGGCGACGCTCACACCATCCTTGGTGATACGCGGTGCGCCAAAGCTCTTTTCGATGACCACATTGCGGCCCTTGGGGCCGAGAGTCACCTTGACCGCATTTGCAAGCGTATCCACGCCGCGAAGCATCTTCTCGCGTGCATCGGACGAGAACTTAACTTCCTTGGCAGCCATTTGCTTTCTTTCGCTCCTTAACGAAAAAGCGCCTTACGCGGCCTTTTGGGCCGGTTCGGCGCTTTCGATGATTCCCAGAATATCGCTTTCCTTCATGATCAGCAGGTCTTCTCCGCTGATCCTGACCTCCGTGCCGCTCCATTTGCCAAACAGGACGCGATCACCCGCCTTGACCTCCAGCGCCACCAGCTCGCCCTTTTCATTGCGAGCGCCCGGGCCCACGGCGACAACCTCGCCTTCCTGAGGTTTTTCCTTGGCTGTGTCGGGGATGATGATGCCACCGGCCGTTTTTTCATCGGCCTCGATGCGGCGCACGACGACACGGTCGTGCAAGGGACGGAATCCCATGTGCAACCTCCATAAACAAGCAATGACGGAACCCCTTCCGGCATTCCCCGGAAGGAAGCGCAAGTGAGATTGGAGCGGGAAAAAGAGGTTTCAAGACCTGGAACAAATTTTTTTGGCACTCTTTCTGCGAGAGTGCTGATTTGCCCTAGCCCCTTGTTTGGGTTCACCATTGTGGGGCGTTGAACCTTGAATGGAGAACATGAGAGATGCCCGATCGCGCGTTCCTCAAGCAAATGGAAGGATATGGTCTGACGACGGCGGAGATCCATTACCATCTGCCTGACCACCCCTCGGTGCTGCAGCTCTACGTCTGGCAAGAATACGATCTTGCGCCGAAATTTCCCGAACTCAAAGCGTTCCTGGACTTCTGGTCACATGAAATCGAGGGCAAGCTTCATTCGGTGGTTGTCGCACATAAGCGACTGATTGCGCCCCTCGATCTGCGAAGCGCCACCAACCTAGGCTCGGTTCATTGATGCCCAAGGACTTGAACGACAGCTTATTGCCTTATCATCGGTGCGACGTTTGCCGCCTTCAGCTATTTCTCGCCCATTTTCACTCAAGTTGCGGGCTTGTCCGAAGGCGCCATTCCGATATTGCTCGCGATCTATGGGGTCGCCAACGTTGCGGGCAACCTCGTTGTTGGCCGCTTCGCCGACCGCTTCACGATTCCCATCTTGATCGGCGGGTTGACGATCCTTGATTTCGCCCTAGCCATCTTCGCCCTTTTCGCCACCATTCCCGCGATCGCGATCACCGCCTTTATTACGATCGGCCTCTTCGGTGTGACGATGAACCCGGCCATGGCGGCGCGTGTGATGCGTGCTGCTCACCCCGACCCGATGGTCAATGCGATCCATTCCTCGGTCATCACGACCGGGCTCGCAGTCGGCACCTGGGCGGGAGGGTGGGGCATCGATGCCGGATACGGGCTCACAGCGCCACTCTGGGTTGGATTGGCGTTGGCGTTCCTCGGGCTCGTGAGCCTGGCTCCGAGGGCAGCAAGGCAATAGCAAGCCGACTAGCCGATAGCTGGCAGTGTGAGGAAAGGGCGACCTAGTCGCCTTTGAACCAAGCGCGCAACGGTGGCCAGCAAGCGCCCGGAAGTTGTTTCGGCGACCCTTCTGGCCAGCAAGGATGGCAGGCGCATTGTCAACATCGCTGATTGAGCGTAGGCGGCGGACGTTCAAGCCACACCGAATGCTCCTGCCGCCGCCGAATTCGCAAGATGGATGTCGGGATTGACCAAGCCGGTTCCAGGTTTATACGATGTGGTCGGTGAATATTCCGCCAAGAAGACTGGCGTATTTCTCGAGGCGGTTGTCGCGCACCGGAGTGCGCCAAACCATGTGAAACGGCACCCTGGAAATCGAGGACATTAATGATGGACGATGAGATCGCCTGGAAAACCGAGATACGTTTGTGGCTGGAGGGAATTTCCGCCTACGATGAACTGCTCGATCCCTCCTGCCTCATGGCCTTCCCCGGCATTGGTGTTCTGAACGTTCCCGCGATCATCGAAGGCCTCAAGGGTGCACCTCGCTGGACGGACGTAAAGATGAGCGATCGTGTCATTACCCGAGCCGGTGATGCCGTCGTTGTCCTGGGATATACAGCCGAAGGCAAGCGCGAGAACGCGCATCCTTACCGCTGTTTCTGCACGTCGACTTATCGAGCAGAGGGACTGCATTGGAAGCTGGTGCAGCACCAGCAAACTCTCGCAAGCTGAACATCGTCCGCCACATCAATGGGGCAGACTGGGACGCGATAGGGCCGTTCAAGTCCTTTCATCGCACTTCAGACCAGAAGGGCGCCCACCAGTGTGCCCGTCATCAAGGCGGTGACTGGCGTCCACATCAACCGTTCCGGTCGTGACGGGCTAATTGCATTGGCCAGCAATGACAGCACCGTCAGGCCCAATACGATATATATAAGGACTTGCGGCAGTCCCAAGCCAAGACTGCCCGTATGATCTAAAACGATGATCGTCATGCCTCCCAGCAGCCCCGCCTGAACCAATGCGAGCACGCGCCATCGGCGGGGCAGTTGGCCGGGAAATCGTCCGCCTAAGGTGTAGCGACCTATCGGTGCGCCCAACGCGAGCGCCATCTGCACGATGATGGGAAGCAGCACAAACGCTGCAAATGTATAGCCTAGGATTTCCGATTGCATAATGGTGGCCCTGAACTGCTTCGCGCCTGCCGTCAGTTATTCTACTACAGGCATTGGTTTTTAGAGGGCTATCGCGTAGATATAGTTGTCATCTTCACCCGGTGCAGCGCACCGAGAGGGATTCGAACTCCGCGCTGACGCGTGCCTGTATCTTTCGCGGAGGCACCCGTCCGCCATTCCCGTCGTGGCGATCTCTATCTACTCGAACCGAAGCGCGATCCCGAACAACACGATAGCTGAAGGTTAGGGTTCTATGCCGTATCTATTGTCAAAATCTTCGAAGGCATCCGCGACAATTGCCTCAATCTGCTGAACCTCATCGTCACGCAGCTTCTCAAACTCGCCGGTGCGGCGGCGCTTGCTGAGCGATCCGCCGTTCTGGCGGATATGCATGATGAGATCCTGTGCCATGCGGTCAGGCATTTCGACCAGGTTCATGACAGCCGTCAGAGCCTGATCGCGGCACTTGAGGTAGTCGATCTCGCGCGGCAGGTCGATCTCGACGGTTCGTTGCACGCAGCTATAGAGGAACTCCGCCTCTTCGGTGCAGTCGAAATAGCGATAGAGGTCCGCCGTGTCGTTGGTGACCTCGACATTGTGATTGGGCAGGGCTCGCCAGTCGATGAACTCCATCAAAGGACCGGAGTGCCGCTTCAGGGTCGTGGCGTAGTCGTCGATGTGATCCAGCATGACGGCGGAAACGGGAAACACCATGCCTGGCGGGGTGTATTTGCGCTCGGCAAGCACGTGGTGAATGAGACAGCGATGTAGGCGCCCGTTGCCGTCGGCCAGCGGGTGCACATAGACAAACCCGAACGCGATTGCCGCCGCCTGCAGGACAGGATCGACATCTGAGGTCCGCAGCCTGTTGTTGCATTCATTGAGGCCGGTCATGATGTCGGGAACATCCTGAGGACGGGCACCGATGAACTCGGGCAGCGGATCATGGTTGTGATCCCGCTCGCCCAGAAACACGCCCTCGCTGCGGTATCCGATCTCGGTGAACCGGTCGTCGCCGATCAGGATGCGGTGCAGGCGGTAAATTTCGGTCTGGTTGAGCGGACGCTTGCCGGCCTCAAGAACGGCGCGCCCCCAACGCTCGAGCCGATTGGCCGGCGCCCGTTCCCCTTCGATCTCGAAGCTCGCGCGGCTGTCGGCGAGCAGCAGAAAGCTTGCAGCCCGGGAAACGATATGAGTACCCGTTCGCCCTATTGTCTCCTGGGCCTCCCTGGAAAGGTCGAGGGCCAGGAATGCTTCCAGCTTTTCTGTGCGCCTGATGATCGGACAGAACGCGCCCGTCCCAAGCAGATTGTTGCGCACACGATGGCGCAGGGAAAGCGATGGGGGACCGGTGAAATATGCTTCGGGATCGAGGGCGTCGACGGCGGTGACTGTGGGGGCGTCATCGATGTCGAGCCGCCTGCCGCTCAGGGTTTCGTAAAAGAACCACACACGCCGCGTCACCGCGCCTGTCGGTGTGCGCTGGATGAAGTCTATGAGTTCCTTTGCCGGCAGCGCATCGAGGATGCGCTTGAGCACCAGAAGATCGATCGGCTCATGGCGCATTGCAAAGCCGAGATGCCCATCCAGGGTGTCGTCCGGTTGATACCGCTTGTCATAGACATTCCAGATGCCCTCCTGCCGGCGATTGCCGCGCACATGCCGTTCGGAAATGCAGGCAGGGTTCCTCACAGGCGCCTTCACGTCGAGCGCGTGGACGAGAGCGGCCCACCCCGCGAGCCGCGTGCCCTCTGGGACGAGTTCGTTCTGAAAATGGGCAGGCTTGCCGAGGTCGAGTTCCATGTCGGCTTTCACTCATGATTGTCGAAAGGCGATCATGTATCGCGCATCTGTCGAGATGAGCTTACAGTTCAAGGATTGAAAATCAATCACCGATGTCGAAAATCGCTCACAAAGGGACATACGTGTCGACAACAAGACGAATCGTGCCCGCCGATCATTGATCAGAAAGGAGCGCAAATGCCGTCAAAAGAGCTCTCGCGCGAGGAACTGTTCGCGCTGGTTTGGGAGAAGCCGACGCAGGAGGTGACCAGGAAACTGGCGTTTCGGATGTCACAATCGCTAAGCTATGCGCTCGTCTTCAGGTTCCCAAACCGCCACGAGGCTACCTGGGCCAGGGTTCAATCCGGGCAGACGCCGAAACGTCCGCCACTTGTGGCGTTCCGGGAAGAGGTCGATCGCAATCGCCGAGAAACAGCTCGTGCGAAGGCGGTTGGAACAATGTCGAAGCTGCAACAGCAATTCTACACAGGCCGCGCTCAGCTAATTGACCGCCCGTGGTGTGGATGTAGATGGGAGTGAGACACGCGGGGACAGGCCGTCCGAACTCCACCCCGATCTCGCCGCGCAGATCCTGCTCCTCATTCAAAACCGCGGGCATCACTGGGTCAAAGAGGGTCACGCCGCCAACTGGAGCCATTCGGTTCAAGCCAGTGCGACCCGTCTGGTTTGGAAGCTCCTGCCACTCGCACGACCACAGCTCTTGATGTTTGAAAGCGATCGCGAGCCGAGGCGGTATACGGCAGATGGTCCTGCGGTCTTCGTGCGCCTGACAGCACTTCTGCAGGAGCGGATTACCTCTTTTATGCGCGTACTCCGGGAACAGAAATTGGACCTTGTCGGTCCGGCAAAAAGATCACCATGGATTTTTCGAATGCGTTCTACAGACAATCCTCCGTCAGATGCCGCCGAAGCATTATCCGCAGGCTCTGGATCGCTTCGTCTTTATATTAAGTAGGATGCTGAATGAGGAAGGACGAGACTATCTCGAAATGTTTGGTGCCAAGCTGGGGATTGTCACCACTGCGAGCATGTCGTTGCAGCCAAGCTCGTTGACCTCTTGCCTCAAACATTCGGGGCACAGCCGAGTATTTTGTGCTTTCATTCATCTAATCCGCTTTCGGTTATTGGTTCCGTACCACAGCAGCCTCGATGAAGTGTATATCTATGCCTATGTCGAGGCAGCGGCAGTTCGACCGCGGTGTCGAGGCGGCAACCAGAATCCTCGAACGACTGAGCGTCACATCGAGTCGGTGGGTTATCTAAATGCTCAACCGAGCGTTCGGACCAATGCCAGTCCCGCGAAATAGGCGAGACCCCCCGCCATCATCGAGCAAAACTACTTTCAAGGTATGCGCGATAATACCGCCGCTGAGGCTTTGCGCTCGGCACTTATGGAAGATGGTCCTATCTTGGTTGAGTCGGATCGAACGTCGCCGTCCGCCGCACTAACGACATCCGGCACGGCGAGGGGGCCGCTCATCGGAGGCACCTCGACATGATCGCGACAACTGCCGGATGGGCTCTTCCCTCTCTTCGCGGCGCGATCCTCCCGATCGAAGCCGCTGGTCTGGCCATAGGCCAGTCCGACCGTACGCTGATTATGCTGACGCGAGCGGGACATTTGGACGGGTTGTCGGCAGAGCGGTTGGCCACCTGAACGGCACGCCACCCAACCCTCCACTCGATGCCGTAGAACCGCTACGGCAGCATCTTTCCGACTTTGCGGTTCCGATCCTTGGCGGACTGCCGATCGGCCACGACGCTGATGCGCGTTCGGTCGTGGTTGGAGCCATGGCAAATATGGATGCCGATCGGGGTGTTCTAACCCAACGTCCCGACGAAACGACAGTTTCCGAGACCAGCTGAAGGTTGCACTAAAGTCCGAAACGGGGTCGACCTCAGACCGACCTCATTGGGGTGGTTTCCTGCCTGTCAGCTTTTCGGAATCATCACCCAAAACGGACTGTCGACTTACGGCACTCAACAACGGCTCAACGATGTATTCAACAAAGGAGAGCCGGCAAGTGCGAGGCGGATGCGGCCGCGTCCCACGCGAATAAGCTGGATGGGCGCTCCCTTATCTTCGAGCCGCCGCCGCAGGAGAAGAAGGCGCGTTTCGAGGTTGTCCTTGTAGTCCGGCAGGCGCAACTCACCGGTCAGGCGAATTTCCCGGTTCGTGAACTCGGTCCGCCTCTCTTGAAGATAGCGGCGCAGGAGATGGATAAGCAGGCGGCCAGCCACCCCCTTGATCAGATACTCGTTTTCAATGAAAACGCTGTCGTCATAGGCATGGTGGACCACGCGGAATGGACGTCCCGCGGGCGGGGAATCTGGCGGCGAAGCCGGTGCCGCGACGCTCTCCACCGCCTCGCTCTCCGAAAGCGCGATCGCCCCCGCCGCCTGGGCGGCCATGATGGCGAGCACAGCTTGGTCTTCCCGACTGAAGGCCAGTCGCTTGGCGCTTTCGGCAAAGAGCACGCCGCGCAGAACGCCATGGGCGACCATCGGCAAGGCAATCTGGCTCATGGCGTCGGGCAATCCTGGCAGTTGGATGATGCGGGTGCGGTGCTCTTCGGTAGCCGAGGTGCGGATCGCCGACCCGAAGCGTCTGACCCGGCTCATGTCGCTAACCCTGATGGGGCGGCGCTCCGCAGCGGCCGTGCCGATCACGCCGATCCCCACAGCGACCTCCGAGCCGATACCGGTATGCTCATAGCCGCGGCTTCCGATGGTGAAGAGCCGCTCCCCGGCCGGGTCCATGAGCAACGCCATGCTGTTGGCCAAACCGAGCCTATCGCGCAGTCCGTCGAGCATCGCGTCGATGATTGCGCCGATCTCCGTTTCCTCCGATAGGCGGCGGACGATTTCGGCGGCTGCGGAAAGTTGCGGGCTCGCGGCGGTCAGAAAGACGGTATTTTCAATAGGCGATGGCACGTGGCGGATTGCCTCGACACGATAGATGTCGATACCGCGCAGCCGCATGACGTCAGCCATGCCGATCTGTGCGCTGGCAGCGCGCAATTGCACGGCCATATCCTGAAACAGCTCACCGCTCTCCACGGAACGCTCGAAGCGCACGTCGAGGCGATACTGCTCGCCGTTTCGCGCGTCGACGACCAGGAGTGCTGCCGCGCGATTTGCCCGCACATTCGCCGCCGTCTTGGAGAAGAACTGGTTCGAAAGCGCCACGTGCTCGTCATCGACCAGTTGCACATGGGAGAGGTAAGAAATGTTCGGCGTGCCGTCCGTGGCGGCAGTCGCGATGATGGATGGGATGACGCCCTCAAAGCAGGGAGCCAGATTGCGAAGCTGGATCGTCATCGCCCCTCCTGCAGCATCTGGCCGGCTTTCGCGCCGGGCGTCTGCACGAACACACTTTCGACTGAGAGACTGAGTGCCGCCAGATCCTCGCTGACGAGCCAGGGAGCGGAAACTTCCCGCGCGAGCCCCAATTCCTCCAGCGCCGCGCTGATGGCCTCGATATAGGCCGCCGCCCCGGCGCGATGCTCCTCAGTGGTCGGCACTACCACAGCGCGACCCTTGACTTGGTAAGACACATAGTCGGAGGGCCGCGCGAAGGTGGCGGAGAGCCTGCCGCTTGCCCGCACATTCGACAGCGTGCCGGGCCATTGCCAGGCAGACAGGACGAGTTCGACATCCCCCTCCAACCGGACCAGCGCACCCACTGCGCGGCCGATCTCCGGCTGCAAGGCGTCGTTGCTCGTGCCCAGAATGATCATTACCGGGCTGCTCATGAAATTTGCCAGATCTTGATCAAGCCGCATGAATACCCCCCAATCGGCTCACCAGTTTAGCAATTTTTTAGGGAGCTGGGCATGCCGCTTAGGAAGGATTTAGGAAACGCGCGCCGGCGGGTGGAGTAACAGCGGGCCAACAAGGAAAGGACCCGCTATGACCATCATCCAACATCCTGATGCCGTCGCCGTGATCGGCGCCGGTCCTGCCGGCCTGGTGACTGCCCGCTGGATTTCCGCCCAGGGTTTCGAGCCCGTTCTGTTCGAGGCCGCAGCACAGGCGGGTGGCCAGTGGAATGCGGCTTCGCCTCTCAGCGCAACCTGGCGCGGCATGCGCACCAATACAAGCCGCGTGATGTCTGCTTTCTCCGATCTCGACCATGCTGAGGGGACGCCCGTCTATCCCAGACAAGAAGATATGCTCGATTACCTCCAAACCTACGCGGCTCGGTTCGGGCTTAGCGAGCGCATCCGCTGGCGCACGCGCGTCGAACGGCTGGAAAAAGCCGGCGGTGCTTATCTGGTCACGTCGCGCGGGGAGGGGGGACGCACCGTGGAACGCTTCGCGCGCGTGGTGGTGGCGACGGGCCGCTACATTGCGCCGAGCTTTCCCGAAATCCCTGGGTGCGGTGGCTTTACCGGCGTGCTTGGTGCTTCGCACACGGCGCGCTACGACGGAGGTTCCGTCTACCGCGACCGCGACGTGCTGGTTGCCGGATGCTCGATCAGTGCGCTCGAGATCGCGTCGGATCTCGCTCTTTCCGGTGCGCGTAGCGTGACGGCCTGCTACCGGCGGCAGCGCTACATCCTTCCGAAGTTGATCGCCGGGGTCCCGACCGACCACGTGATGTTCACGCGCGCCGCAGCCCTTGCAGGCGAAGTTCTGCCGCCGGAGGCGCTCGCGGCCGGGTTGAAGGCCAAGGTAACAGCGGTGGCGGGCACGCCCGACCAGTTTGGCGCAATGCGGCCGGACGACAATATCTTTGCTGCGGGAATCTCCCAAGCCCATGCCTTCCTGCCGCTGGTCGCCGAGGGGCGTATCGCGGTTCGCCCGTGGATCGAGCGCATCGAGGACCGATTGGTTCATTTTGCCGATGGCAGCGCCAGGGAATTCGACGCGATCCTGTTCGGCACGGGATACCGACTGTCGCTCCCCTTCCTTTCCGAGGACATTGCAGCCGCCCTCGGGCTCAACGAGACCCAGATCGATCTCTGCGACCATACCTTTCATCCGGATCTGGATGGCCTGGCATTCGTGGGGTTCTATGATCTCGTCGGACCGGCCTTCCCGGTACTGGAACTGCAGGCGCGCTGGATCGCCTATGCATGGGGTGGCGCGGTGGCGATGCTAGGGCTTGAGGCCCTGCAGGAGCGGTTGGCCGAGGCGCGTGCACGGCGTAATGGCCCGAAGGCTGTTGCCATGCACGAGATGGCGCTGCTCTTCGCGCGCAATGCCAACGTGGAGCCTGACCGCAGCCGTTGGCCGGAGCTGGAGCGCGCGCTTCTTTTCGGGCCGCTCTCTCCCACGTCCTTCCGGCTCCAGGGGCCGGATAGCCTCGCGGATGCGCCGGCGCGCACACGCGCCGCAGCGGGAGCCTTCGGCGCAATCCGCTCCCCGGAGCTCTCCCAGGAAGAGCGTGCGCTGCGAGACCTTTTCGGCCGCCCGGCAACCCGCGTCGCCTGAGAGAACCAAGGAGAGCAAAGATGATCCCCGCTGCCACTCCTGCCATCGCCGCCCGCCAGCTAAAGCTCGCGGGACTGTGGCTCCTGATCGACTTGTCGCTCGGCATCTTCATGTCCAGCCAGCGGATGCCGAATGACGGCTTTCTCCGTTTCCTCGACAGAACCGGACGGCCCGGTTCTGGCCCCCAAACTGCCTCCTGGTGAAACGGAACGAGAGGCAGGTTTCGGGCAATCGTTAGATTGTTCCTGAACGGCTGAGATGGGGGCGTTCGCTGAACGGCAGGTTTCTACGGCTCGCGGCCAGAACCGTCGGTGCGGTATCGCCCCTCAAGTTGCCGGACAGCTAAGCGCCACCGAGTCGGTATTAGAAGTGTATTGAGCTTTCCCAAAAGCGGACGAACTTTGACCCTTGAGGTATCTGGGTCCCGCACAAGCAGGCGTCAGGTGGGAATGGAGTTAACAACGACGCCTCGCATGACCGATCACCTCAAGCGCGCCGAAGCCGGACCAAAGGGGCCATGATCTACAAGGCCACTGGCAACTTGCGCGCCATCGAGACCCTACTTGGTCAAACCAAGATCCGATCCGTCCGCACAAGCAGGCGATCAAGAACGCTCACAACGACGGCCGCAATGATCGCACCTATGATGGTGAGGCCCGCACGCTGCAGAAACGCGAAAGCGGGATCGGATGAGCCCAGGGCACTGCCTACCAACGAGATCATGATGGAGGCGGCGTCCTGATACACCATGGTATTGAGCCGCCCAGTCATCATCTTGTGCGACAAAAACAGGACGATGAGGAAGGTGAGACTCAGCAGCACCACCAAATGGCCGCTGAACGTTAGCGCACCGAGAATGATCAGGGACAGGCATCCAAGAATCACAGCGAAACTGCGCTGGCCCACTTCGCGCCAGATTTCCCCCCGGGTCGTGAAGACGAGAATGAACATGCCGGCAATGCCGAGCATGACATTGCCGAAATCGAGGATGGTGTAGAGGTAGAGCGAAAAGGCCAGCATCACCCCGGCGCGAATGAGGGCGCGCGTCACCCGGCCCTGCTCGGGCGCGGGAACATAATGATCGACATGGATTTCGGTGGTTTTGACCGGCAGATGGCGGTCTGTCATGCGGCTGATCTTTCCTGGCGGACAGGCTTGCGACCTGTACCACTTCGCTGCACCGACGGCTGCTTTCGGAAACCACTAAAGGCTCTTGAAGGTCCGAGGGGGGCGGAGTCCGAACGGCGGCTTTCCAAAACTCCTCGCGAAACCGGTCCGTCCGGTACGGCCCCGAGATTGCCGATGAAGCGCACTGCGGTGGTGGCCGATGTGGGGTGGGGAGCAGAACGGCGGCTTTTGCTGAAAACGGGAGACCAGCAGACATAGCCAGCTCCGATTCACGACCACCGAATGTGTTTCACATCCTGTCGCGCTTTACGGAGACTGAGTGTCGTTAGAGCCATCTCGACCGTGGTGGACGAAATGCTTTGGTAGAACTGCGGAAAAGGTTGTGCCGCGTTCTCTGGTTGAGTCCACTGAAATTGTACCACCATGCGCGGCAACTATTTTTTGCGCAATAAAAAGACCTAAACCAAGATGGGTCGATCCAGCGCGTTCCGCGGCATCATGCTTACCACGCGTCAGGGAACTGAAAATTGTTTTCTGCGTGCCGAGAGGAATAGGGTCGCCCTCGTTATGCACCGATAACAGAACCTCTTCTCCCTGGCCGGCGACCGTCACAGTAATGGCGCCGCCGCTGGGACTGTATTCAAGTGCGTTTCCAATTAGGTTTGAAAGCACTTGGCCCATTTTTGGCCTGTCCCAGGTGCCTTCGGTATCACCCGTGACACTAATGACGATCTGGGTCCTCTCGGAGAGCGTGCGCGCTTCTTCGACGAGTTGCCTACCAACCTCACCCATGCTCATGGGTGTCGGCACCAGCGCCATTTCCGAATTGAAGGCTGATCGTGTCACTTCAAGGAGGTCGTCAAGAATAGACGTCGCTCGTCCCATCGCCTTGGCAATGTGTTCTGAGATCATGCTGCCTTGAGCGTCGGCTAATCCATGCGTGACGATCCTTTGAGCCCCCGTTTGGGCGGCCATGATCGGATTTCGCAGATCGTGTCCCAACACGCCGAGGAACAGATCGCGGGATTGATTGACCATCGTGGTGTACTCGGCAACCGATTCCGCCAGAGCCTGATCGATGGCTTCATTGAAACGCGTAACATCCTCAAGGTCGGTTGCGTGGGCAACCTGGCTGGCGGCCGACCAGAGCTTTACCACGCTGGCCCGCAATGCACGATATTCCGCGACCATCTGATCGATGCTGAACCCATCAGATAATCTTAGCGAGGCATGCAGTTCTGCGGCACTCTTGGTGAACTCGCCGCCTTCGACACCAAGTCCACGGGATTTTTGAACCTGCTCATTTTCTGACTGGGGAGTTTCCAGGTCATCCGCGATGAACTCGAGAAGTTCTACGATATGGTCCTTGAGGGCCAACTCCGTCATATCGTTGCTGGCTGGAGTCCGCGTTTGCGCAAATCTCACCCACTCTGCGACGATAGGCTCGGCATTTTCGCGGATGAAATCCGCTAGTCGCGTTGGCTTCGCCGGGGAAGTCGCGGCGCGTGAGTCCGTCATGGTAGATCACCTCTCAAAATGAAGGTGCGCTGTGGCAATATGCGGAGACAGTTCAGTGACGGTGTGCCTGTGCTTTTTTTGGTTCACGGGAAGCATAGTGAAAAAAGGTGTGTGCTGCCAGTGCTCCGAGAACTGCCTTCCTGGGCGCGTTGAAACCGCTTTCTCGACTGACATGGAGCGAAACCGGAAGCGTCACATCTTGATGGATGCGGACCGGCAGGTCCTGGCTCAATAGGACGTTTGATTTATCGTACACCAGCTAGCGCGCGGTCTTGCGTCATTTCGACAGGCTTGGTCGGGCCAATGGTCTGCATCTCAAGCCGGCCGCTCGACGGTGACCTGCGTCACGTCGCAGTTGCCGCTCGCGAATGTTGCGGCGCAGGAGGTGAGATAGAGGTTCCACGTTCGCCGGAACCGCTCGTCGAAACCTTGGCCAGCGATCCTGGACCAGTTGTCGGTAAACGACTCGTGCCAGCGGCGGAGCGTCTGGCTGTAGCTCTCACCGAACTCGACCGAGCGGACGAACCGAAGGCCGGCGCGTTCGAACTCGGCGAGGAGTGCCTTGCGCGAAGGCAGCATGCCGCCGGGAAAGATGTATTTCTGGATGAAGTCGACGCCGCGGCGGTAGGCCTCCCAGCGGCGGTCCAGAACGGTGATGATCTGCAACGTCGCTCTACGTCCCGGGTTCAACCGCTCGCGGACGGTATCGAAGTAGACCGGCCAATAGCGCTCGCCCACCGCCTCGAACATTTCGATCGAGGCAATACCGTCATAGCGGCCGCGCTCGTCGCGGTAGTCCTGGAGCCTGATCTCGACCCGGTCGTCTAGGCCCGCGCGCCGGACCCGCTCCCGGGCGTAGTCGTGCTGCGCCTGGCTGATGGTGATCCCGGTGACACGCAGCCCGCGTTCGGCTGCGGCGTACTCGGCAAAGCCGCCCCAGCCGCAGCCGATCTCCAGTACGTGGTCGCCCGGCTCGGCACCCATCTCATTGATCAGGTTCGCATACTTGGCCTTCTGTGCCGCCTCAAGGCTCTCCTGCCCCGTCGCGAACATCGCCGACGAATAGGTCATCGTCTCGTCCAGCCAAAGCCGATAGAAGTCGTTGCCGAGGTCGTAATGGGCGGCGATATTGCGCCGCGCCTGCCACCGCGTGTTGCCGCGGAATGCATGCCGTATCCGTTCGAACAGCCGGAGCAGACCCATACCCGGAAAGCCATCGTAGATGTCGCCGCCGGCGGAGTGGACGAGGTCCATGAAAGCCTGCAGATCCGGCGTCGACCAGCCGCCATCCAGATAGGCCTCCGAAAATCCCAGGCTTCCCTCGCGGATCAGCCGTGCGAAGACGTCGGGATCGTGCACGTGCAACTCCGCCACCGGCCCCGGCCGCGCGCCGTCCGCGCGGAACCGGCGACCGTCGGGCAGCACGACGTTGAGCCGCCCCGCATCCATGCCGCAGGCGCTCGCGAAGACCGGCGCGAAGTAGCGCGGCAGGTTGCTCTGTCCCTCGGTCGTCGTCAGCGCCTTCACCTAGCCTCTCCCTCGTTTTCTGGGCAGGTTAGACGGGCGGTCCGGTCTCGGGCAACCCTTTCCGCGCCAGCCCCGTCTTCACCTGGCGGACCGGGGTCATATGCTCCCCACTTTTTGACCAGCTTAGTGTGGTTGCGCCCGCCGCCAATCACTGATCGCCTGGTGAAGCCTGCTCACCTTGTCCGCGAAGGGCCAGCCGTTGCGGCGGTTACTCGGTCGTAGTGTAGCCGTTCACCGATGTTAAGCGTGCTCCAGCCGGCACGCTCCACGGCATCGCCTGTTACGTGCAAATCCACACCATCACCGCTCGGCGTGACGATGCCGGACCCCCCGCAAAGCGTTGAAGAATCTAACCGCACAGGGTTGCCATCGGCAGCCTCCGCAGCAGTCAGGTCGTCGAGGGACGTGGGCCACACCTTTTGAGAGCTGGGCGGCTGGGGGCCTCCCTCGTTTTCCCAATTCTCGTTGGCAAGATCGCGTAACTGCTCCGCCTTCCTTGCGACCGGTGGCAACCCTTGACGTTCCATCCAGTTTCTCACCACGCGCGCGGCTTCAACTTTCGTGCGTCCGGTTTGCAGACCCACCGCCTCAGCCAGGTCCATCTCAGTTTCAATCGTGCCGATGTCGATGTCAGAAAGGTTGGGCCACTCCGTCAACAACTCGTTTCGAAGGGCAGATTTTGCCACGATGGACCGCATGGGCCCATTCAGATCGTACTTGAACACGGAAATGCTCCGGGCGAGAACGGACAGCGAAACCGCTTGCACCGGAGTTCCCGGGCGAAATCTACGCTCAAGCCAATCTTATATGTGAGGACTCCGCGGGCCCAATACAATGCAGGGACGTTAACCAAGTTCGAGAAACGCCACATAGCCCGGTTGCCAACGGCAAGCGACGAGCCCAGCGAACGCAGAGCGGGGGCCACGCCACCAGCAACTACAGGAACGCGGTCCATCAAAGCACAGGCTGGCACAAATCTGGCCGAGTCGTCAGCCTGGTCCGTAGAAGAGGCAACGGGTTGCGCGTCTGCAAGTATGACGGGTGTTCCATCCAGCCCGGGGGGAAGGCCTGTTCTTGAGCGTTTCATCGCCACCGAGGCCCGCTCTATCGAAAATCGGCGGCCGTCAAGATGTAGGATGCGCGACGGCTGTTGGTGTAAGCTTCACGCGCAACCTCCAATATGGACGAGCGTAACGTGTCGAAAGCTGCGAGCGAACGGGTCTCGAGGGTCTGGGAAGCATTCAGGTCGGTCTCGAACTCGGCCAAGGCGTCGACTTCAACGAAAAACTGCACCTCGAACACGCCATCATGGCCCGTGAATCCAACGGCGTTGCGCGATTTCTGAAAATCGCGGCTGGGATTCGGGAACGTCAGTGACATAGTGGCGTCCTCACAAGGTTGACCAACGCGAAATGCTGCTTGGCTTGGCCGATAACGACTGCAGGCGCACTGCCGCGATCATCGAATGCCTTCGCAAAGCGGGGATAGGCTCCCGCATTGAACCGGACCTTCGGGACGACCCGCATGGGGAAAGGAATGACTTTGCTGTACGTGGTCATGGGCTTCATCCTTTGTTGGATTCAAACTCTCGGCAGCGGATAGGCGTCGTCTGCGTAAAGCTCGGTAATCTGGTCGGCCCCAAAGCGGTGCTGCGCGGTCTCAATTATGGCGTCAGCCATAAGTTCAGGCGGCATTTGTTCGATGGCATAGCGGAGTGCCTCCGCGGTGGTATCAAAGCGATGATAGCCAATAGTGCGCAAGCGTCTGGAGCGTTTGCCCGGGTAGAGCTCGGCCCTCGCAGCGTAATCGAAATCGACGACGGTGGTCTTCATGGTCTTTGCTCCAACTCATGTCGGGTCCCTCGACGCCATCCTCTTTTGAAGGCGCGCCGTTTTCTGAATGGTCCGCAGTGAACGTTCACGATCCTTGAGGACCTGGCGAATTGCTGCGAAGCGTCTGCTTTTCTCTGTGATCGAAATTGACCGGAATTGGCTTTCGGTGGCCTCGAGAGGTGTCTGTGTCATTCGGACTTGCCTTGGAGGCCGGGACCGCACGGCGGTCCCGGCAATAGGATTTAAACAAGCTGCAGCTTGACTGCCGAAGCCTTGCCGTCGCGTCCGCTCTCCAGTGAATAGGTGACGGCCTGTCCTTCAGCGAGACCGGAAAGGCTGGCGCGCTCTACTGCGGAAATGTGGACGAAGGCGTCTTTGCTGCCGTCAGACGGTGTAATGAAGCCGAAGCCTTTGGTGGCGTTGAAGAATTTGACGGTGCCGTTAATCACGTGAGTATCTTTTCGTGTGGCCCGGTCCGATAGGGACGGACGGGCGTGTTTTCGGCCCGCAACACGCGGTCGGGTTAAAACGTTCGCAAAATCAGGAGATGGTCCTGTGCCGACGAACGGCAGCGGGAAAGCCAGTGATCGGCTGAAACCGTACTTTAGTATATTGGGACGCTGCCATCGAAAAAACAAGGCCCGACGGCCAATATCTGTGGCGTGCGCTCGTCATAGCGACGGGGGACCAAGTCCATTTTCGGCTTAAGTGCTGCTTCTTTGGAGGCAGGCGAAGGTGAACGCTGGTTCTGGTGTTCGAGCCATTCGTGTACGTCGGTCTCCGATTGCGTCGCCGATATGCTGCTGCGTACCCGTACCATCGCAGCAAGCTGCGCTTCCGAAGCGATCATCGTTAAATCCAGCGGCGTGAGGAATGCCCAGCGTGCGCGTGCACTATTGCGAAGCTTCGTCTTCCGCTTGGACGCATCCAACGGTTCTCCGGCTTGATAGGCAAACATTGAAGTTACTCCCGCGAGAGCGGGTGAGCAAAGCGTTCTGAAGGGCCAAGATAGTCGTTCGGCCCAAGCCTGCGCTCTCTTCACTGAAATGGTGCATGTCGAGCTCTTTAACAAGGCAGCACACTTGTCCTATCCGGCGACCCAGGGTCCGGCACCTCTCACGGCGTCGGTTCATTCGGTCGAACGGCGTCGCTGTCCGGGTGGACACACCTGGGCCAGCAAAGCTATTGATCTTAGCCTACCGGACCAGAGCTCCTGTGCCGATCAAGGTGTTCGTTGCCGCAATGTCAGCAAGACCAGTATCGTCAGCCCGATCGCGGCGGAAAGGACGGAGCCAGTTAGGATACCAAGCTTCGCGGCATCGAGCACTTCTGGGGCATATGCGCGCCCGGCGATAAACAATGACATGGTAAAACCTATGCCGGTCAGGAAAGCTCCGGCCGCCAGGAACGCCCAGCTTAAGCTCGACGCGCGATCGGCCAGACCCAAACGCACGGCAAGCCAACTGAAAACGAAGACACCAATCGGCTTCCCAAGAGCCAGACCTGCAATAATCGCCAGAGAGACCGGTTGGCCGACATCCGCACCAGTGATGGCCACGCCGGCGTTGGCTAATGCAAAGATCGGCATGATGGCAAAGCCCACCCAAGGATGAAGCATCATCTCAAGTCTTTCGACCGGCGAAAGCGCCTCCCTCACCGCCGTGCCGGCTTGACGGAGGTCGTGCCGATCCTCGGTGTCGCCGCTCCAGCCCCCGCCCTCCGGATAGGCGAGTACGCGGCCCAAAATCGCGCGCAGACGCGTGTCGTTCACCCACACGCGCGCCGGCGTCATCAGGCCGAGGACCACGCCAGTGATTGTCGCATGGACGCCCGACGCATCGAAACAGAGCCATACTACCCCGCCCAACAAGAAGTAGATGGGAACGCTTCTAATTCCAAGGCGGGCGGCGCCTGCAACCACGCCAAGTCCCAGCAAGCTGAAACCAAGGGCAACCCAATTCAAGGCGTTACCGTAGGCGACTGCTACCACCAGTATCGCTCCTACATCATCGAAGATCGCCAGCGATAATAGAAACAGGCGCATGGTCGGTGGGATACGGGAGCCAAAGAGCGCCAGGCACCCGATCACGAAAGCCGTGTCGGTTGCCATGACGGTCCCCCATCCTTCCATCACCGGCGTGCCAGCCGTGATGGTCAGATAGATGCCTACGGGAACGACCATGCCCCCAAGGGCTGCTGCGAAGGGAAGAGCAGCCGTTCGTGGATTTCGTAGCTCGCCGTGAACGATTTCCCGCTTGAGCTCGAGCGCGATCACAAAGAAAAAGAACGTCATCAGCCCGTCGTTGATCCAGTGCTGCAGTGAACGGCTGAAATCGAGCGATCCGAAATGGAGACCGATTGGCATCTCCCAGAACGCGAAGAACTGAATTGACCAGGGCGAGTTTCCGAGGAGTAACGCGATGAGCACCGCAAGGAGCAACAGCCCGCCTGCCGCTGCCTCGATCTTGAGAAATCGCGCGAGTGGCTGTGTGAAGTGGTCCGCCATCTCGTGCGGCAGGTCCGTGCTCCGTGGATCGGTCATGGCACTTGGCTTCATCTATTATATGGCTGGCTTCCGGCACTGGTAGAGCACGCACCTTAGTCCGATTGAGCCGCAGTAGGAATGTCGGCTTCCTCGGACATTGATGCCGAAGCCGGCCAAACCGCTCCGGGCCCGGCCATAGCCGAAAGCCGGATGCCTTTCGAATGGCGGGTTTCGGCTCACAGGCAAACCAAGCTGAACGACCGATCTGGGGTCGATTGCCACCAGTCCGGTTCTGGTTTGTGGTCCATCGAAAGCGGACGTACGTTGATGGAGCTACCGTCAGGTCACCGGCCCGCCTGGGACAGCTGGTAAAGCCCTCCGGACCTTCACCGTAGAGCGTGTCCCCGCTCGGCGTTCTCATAGGCAGCCCGTGCGGAGCTTAGGTCACCTCAAGCGAAGACAGAACAACATGACTAATGAAAGAGCCACACGGTCATGGGCAGGCCTCACCGCCGTCCTGGCCTTGCACAATCTAGAAGAGTGGGCGCGTGATTTGCCGGCCTGGACTGCGATCCACACGCCTGTGCCAGAACTGGTACACGCCAGCCTTTACAGCGGCTTTACCTTTGGCCTGATTTTGGTGAGTGTCGTACCAGTCATTGTTGCAGTTGGCGCGCGTAGACTTGTCCCAAAGCATGAGCCGCTTCTCTTAGCCGTATTCGCATGGGTGCTGGTGGCAAACGCGACGTGGCATATAGCCCTGTCGCTGCTGTCGTGGACATTGATGCCCGGCCTGTTCACTTCCTTAGGGTTGCTGCTGCCAGTCTCCCTCAGGGTGATCTGGGCATCCCCCTCGCGGTATAGAAACGGATGGATCATCCTTTGGGCAGTGATCGTGATGATAGCCGTCACGCTGATTACTCTGATCTTGTCGGTTCTTGCCGTTACCTTTGGCTGACCTTCGGGCGTGCTTTGTTGAGTGACGTGCGCCCGCGAAGACAATCCTATCCGGGTCATCTGCGGACACATGCAGCAATCAGCTTTTACGATAGCTATGACACCAATCTTCCCGACCAGAAGACCCTTCTTCAAAGCCTGCTTTGCCTATCTGGTTTCTGGTCAAATATGCCCCTAAGCTGCCAGATGTGTAGCATCTGGCAAAGGCACTGAAGCATGATCAGTCTCCTCGGGCTCCATGGTTCCGCCGGCCACCCGGGCCTCATTGAGCCGTTCATCAAGAAACTTGCGCCCGAGCTGCCAAGCGCATGTCCAAGAGGAATGGTCGAGGATGGAGACGGCTACACCTTCTTCAAGCGGGGAATAGACAGAGCCATCCCGCCTCGTGAACTTGCAGCGCGCGCCAAAGAGAGCGTCGCTGCAGGTGGTTGTATCTCTAACTGCGGCTTGCGCGACGTCTTGATGGTTGGCTACTCGAGCGGCGCCATCTTTGCCACAGCCCTATTGGTCGTTGCTCCAGATCTGTTTGTCGGAGCCATTCTCTTGCGGCCGCAACCAGTCCCCGACGAGTGGCGTTGCCGACGCTTGCCCGCAAGCCGGTGCTGATCATTTCTGGTGAACACGACAAGAGGCGGAAGCCGCGTGATGGCTACGTGTTGGCCGAGCAGCTATCGGGAGCAGGGGCAAGAGTAACCCATCATCATCTCGAAGCTGGTCATGGATGGGCCTCCAACCATCAGGATCTAGTGCTTTCCCGAGCTTGGATGCACCAAGAATTCAAGTTGGACGTTTGACGGTAGGAGGCCCGTTTCCGCTACCTCGGTCATGCCTTGAACCCGATCAGCTTCTGAGAAAGGCCAACACCGGTAGCTTTGTAGCCCTCCCATAGCCTCCTGCCACGGCTAATACCAAAAACGTCGAAGCACATCCGAAAGGCATGGATTAGGGGCCTGCGGCTCCTGATTGATCAGGTCCTGACGCTGCAAAGAACCATGCGTAGGTTGCGCTATTCCTCGAGTATGGCATAGTTCGGCTGCTGCGTGACTGGCGAACGAGATGGCTGACCATCGGGAAGCGTAGCCCTAGAGGTGCCGCTCGCCTGGGCAATTCACTCCTGAGATGGTGAAAGCCATGCACGTGACGATGCTCCTCTATCCTCGCTTAACGCAACTCGATTTGACCGGACCGTTTGAGGTCTTTGCCCGCTTTCCCGAGCTGAGGATCGATCTGGTTTTGGAAAGAGCGCACATCAGTTCGAGATGCCTTCGGCCTGGAGTTGCTTCCTACAAAAACGTTCGACCAGACGCCTAGGTTGTAGTGACGATTTAACTATCTGAGCCAGATGGTTATTGCTGCGATGAGAACGAAGCCTCGGAAGTTTGCGAGGAGCTTGTCGTAGCGTGTTGCGACGCGGCGGAACTGCTTGAGTTTGGCAAAGAAGCGCTCGATGAGGTTGCGTTCCTTGTAGAGGCGCCAGTCGCAAGCGTGAGGACGCCTCCGTTCGGGTCTTGGCGGAATGACCGCAATGGCTCCGGCATCGAGAATAGTATCGTGGAAGTGGTCGGCGTCGTAGGCGCGGTCGGCGATGACGTGGCGGGGTTTGAGACCGTCCAGCAGGTCCTTGCCGTAGATCACGTCACCCCGATGGCCGGGCGCCAGCACCAAGCGCACCGGCAGGCCGAGCGCATCGACAACGGCATGGATCTTGGTGCCTAGCCCGCCGCGTGAGCGGCCAAGACCCTGGGTGTCCGCTCCCCCCTTTTTCGCCGCGCTCCAGCGGCTTGGGGTTGGGCGCGGATGGAGGTGGAATCGATCGCGACCCAATCAAGGTCCGCCTCCTTGGCAAGCGCCTCGAACAGCTTTTCGAGCACGCCCATCTCAATCCAGCGGTAATACCGCCGCTTGGCGGTCTGATAGTTGCCGTAGCGTTCGGGCAGATCGCGCCAGCGCCCGCCCGAACGCGCCATCCAGATCAAGGCGTCAACAAAGCGCCGGTTGTTGGTGCGCGGTCCGCGCCGTCCCTTGCGGCCGCCCGGCACGAACGGCTCGATGCGAGCCCATTGCTCATCGTTGAGGGCATCGACATCCATAACTGACCTCCAAAAGCCAGCATGGAATCTGATTTGCTCTCAACGCGGAATCCCTAAATCGTCACTACAACCTAGAACGGATATCCTTTTTGTGCCGGGCGGTCCGGGTCAGCTCGACCTGATGAACGACGCTCAGACACTCCAATTTTTGCGCATCAAGGCGAGCGAAGCTCGCTTTGTGACATCGGTTTGCACTGGATCGTTGGTGCTTGCGGCGGCAGGTCTACTGCAAGGCTTCCGTTCAACCTGCCATTGGTTATCTCTGCCTCAGTTGGCTCGAATGGGAGCCATCCCGGTGCAAGAGCGCGTGGTGGTGGACCGTAGCCGCGTGACCGGAGCAGGCGTAACATCTGGGATCGATTTTGCCCTTGCGCTAACAGCGCAACTGTTTGGAGAAGAACGAGCACAGTTGGTGCAATTAGCAATGGAATATGATCCGCAACCGCCGTTCGTTGGAGGGTCAATCTCTACGGCTAAGGAGGCGCACATCGACCAACTGAAAGCCTTTTCCGCGGCCTTTCAAGAGCGTCGGGTGAACGCAGCAAGGCTGGCAGCAGAGCGTTGCGAACTGCGACTTGAAACCGGGCGCACTTGCGACAGCTGAGGCCCACAAGGCGGAGCGAGAGATCGTCGCAAGTTACTGGGCGGCGATCCAAGCCGAGGCATCGCAAGCCGACAAGGACCGATGGGCCGATGGCCGACACTTCACCTTCACGCGCCTGATCGCCCACTCGCGTGAGCTCGTCTGGGCGCACTGGATCATGCCGGACCTGCTGGCCGGCTGGTGGGCGCCCCCTTCGCTTAAGGTCGCAAAGTGCCTGATCGAGCCGGAGCCGGCAGGTTGCGTGGTGCTCGAATTCTATGGGTCGGGCGAACGCCACGTATCCAGGGGACAGGTGCTGTCCGCAGAGCGTCCTAAGCGGTTGATCTTCGATCTGACCTTGTTGAACCGCGCTGGCGCTGCAGCCTTCACCGCGCACTACGATCTGGCCCTTGCCGAACCTGGCGGTGACAAGTGCCAGTTGCAGCTGGACATGACAATAACCCAGACTACGGTCGAGGCGCTGCCCTTTATTGCCGGCATCGAAACGGGTTGGAACCGTGTCAATCGGCGTTGAAGTTTACCCCCTATCGGCGTCCAATTTTGACCCCCTAGTTTTGTGGAGCGGGCGAACCGGTGTAGCTGGTCGGGGTTGCGGAGGCGGTTTGCCCGCGGGACCTCTGAGGTGGCTTTATTCCCTGTTCTTGAATCGCCAGCTTTCGTTGCCGGTCTCGACGATATCGCAGTGATGTGTGAGCCGGTCGAGCAGCGCGGTGGTCATTTTTGCGTCACCGAATGCGGATGGCCATTCCCCAAAGGTGAGGTTGGTGGTGACGATGACCGAAGTCTGTTCATAGAGGCGGCTCACCAGATGGAAGAGAAATGGGGCGGGCTCCCGACCGACATAGGGGGGAGCGGACAGTCCGCTGCTGGCTTGTGAATTGAGCTGGCAGACATTTCAATCCCAAGTTGCGGAACGTCCGTGCCATCTGGGCGGCCTACAGATACGAGACAACAGCTGGTTCGAGTTCGGGCCGATCGTGCAATCCGTCCGAATACACCACAGGTAGCCGACCGAAATCATCTGGGCCAATGTCGAGCGTGGCAACGCAAACTGCTATCCCTGCTTCTTCGCCAGGGTCGCCGTTGATGATGCCGTGGGACTTGATCCCGCATTTCGAGCAGAAGCAATGGGTGATGGATTCGCTTCCGAAGCGATAAGGAGTGAGCCTGTCGGCCCCGGTAGTCAGCGCGAAATCGTTGGCGCTGACCAGTGCGATCCAGGTGCGAGACTTGGAGCAAATCGAACAATTGCAGCGGATGGTTGGCGCTGAAGGATCAACGCGTACTGTGAAGGTCACCGCACCGCAATGACAGGACCCGTGCATCTCAATTTTGCTCACGTCGCGGCCTCCTGGCTGTATTGTGTCGCAAGAACGAGACGATCGAGGCATTCCTTCCAGCCGCCGGCATGGCTGTCGCGCGTCTCGGGATCGACAAATCCCGACTGAATGAAAATAAGGCGAGTGCCGGGTCCATCGGCTTCGAACTTCACGGTCACCGTCGTTGCCGGTCCCCTCGCGCCGCCATCGTCAATCCAGCGAAAGCTAAAGCGGAGCTCCCTGGATTCTTCGATGTGGAGGAACTCGCCCTCCTGCCAAAAGACCCTGCCGTCCGGTGCTGTCATGCCGATACGCCAGCGCCGACCCTTCTCTACGTCCCAATCGACCGAATGGGCCTTAAACGGTTTGCCGGTATCATCCCTAGGACCCCACCAATCGGCGACGCGGGCAGGATCACTCCAAAGCACAAAGCACTTCTCCGGCGACAGCGATATCTGACGTTCCAGCCTGAGTGTGGTTTCAGTCGTCATAGTTCTGCTCCTTGTGGTGGCGGGCCTCCTGCTCTGCATGCGCGACAAAGCTGTCGAGCGTGCCGTCCCAGAAATGGGCATAGCCCTCGAGCCATTGGGAAAGTGCTTTGAACCCTGCCGGGTCGAGGCGGCAGGGACGTCGCTGTGCATCCTTACCTCTCACAATGAGCCGCGCACGTTCCAGCACCTTAAGGTGGGATGAGACCGTTGGCTGAGTAAGGTCGAAGAGCTCGACCAATTGTGAGACCGTTGCCTCGCCCTCGTTCAGACGGGCCAGGATGGCGCGACGTGAAGGGTCGGCAAGTGCGTTGAATGTGGTTTGCATATCGGGCATGAACATCGACTACCATCAATATAGATCGATCTCAATATAAAAAGTCGGAGATCGTGCTCAAGGGGTGCCGGAGCATGTCTGCTTGTGAATGAAGCTTTAACGGTGGCCAATGGCCCGGATGGGGGCGATTTCAGATCGACCGGATCGGGGTGGGTTCCAGACCGGCAGCTTGTGGCAAGAAAACTGCTGAAGCGGACGTCTCGCGAGCCTAAGCCAACCCAAGAACCGAGCCGGCTATTGCCACGCGTTGTGCCCGGGAACCCACGACCTCTACAATGCGTGGTCCGTCGTGCAGTAGTCCTAGATCGTCGTCGCGGAGCATGGTCTTGAGCCGCCGGTCTACGCGGCTGCGCAGTCGAGGATGTTCGATTTTGACCAAAATCTCGTCGGGAGACGAGAGCGGCACAAAGATGACAACATCAAGTTTGGCGAGCGCCTTGCTGATTTGAGCCAGTTCACGGCCGCTCGGAAGCCACTCAAAGCCCTCACTGGCGCTGACCACCTCAAGATATGCGAGAAAGTCGAGTGGGCAGCGGTCAAAGACTACGTCACGCCCCCCAGCGGAACCCATGATCAGTTTGCAGCTTTCAGAAAGCTGCTTTTCAAGATCACCTATCGTTGCTCCACCGGAAAATGGGAGACCTTGCTGGTCAAGGAGCCAATAGGGCTCAGCCACGCTTTCGTAGCCGGGATAAGCGGCCGCGAAGTCGTCGATGAATGTCGTCTTGCCGATGCCGTGTGTTCCCGTCACTGCAATGCGCATGGTGCCCCCCAGTACGGCATCTACGATGTCGATCTAGATCGAGTAACAGGTATATTGTGTCAATGCAGCCCGCCTTGCGCTCAGTCCCCCTGCGAGGTGGCTTCCAGCCTGACCGCTCTGGGTGGAGGAGATGGAAAAGCGGCGTTCAAGAGGTTACCACACTTCGACTGCAACGCGCCCAAGCGACACCAGCCAGTATTCGGAAACTGCTATCCCGCGCCATGCAACTGCATCCGGCAAGTCGTTACGCCGATAGCTTTATGTGACTGCGTACTTGCGCCCCGGAGTTTAAAGGCCGCCATTCCACCTTCCATAGTTTCGGTGATGGCCTTTCGCACCGCAGGCGTTTCGATCGCGCCATCCTCCTCAATTTCGATCCTCGCCGCGGAAACGGGGTCTGACGCGTTCGGGTCAAGACTAGGCGTAAGCGCTATGACCTTGTCTGCCCGCTGCTCGAAGGGGCATCTGAGGCGCGCCATGATCATTTCGCGCGGCGATCCCGATGGTCATTCGAAACGGCCTATTTTGGCCGCGCTTCTGGCCCTCGCCGCCGCCGCGATCCTGGTCGCCGTCTGCCTTCGATCCGCAGGAACCGCCAAGAGGTCTTCGTCGAAACGACTGAAAACCAAAGGGCCGCGGCAGAACCGCGGCCCTTCCTCTATGCCTGCTGCCGCGCAGTCCAGGCTTTCATCGCGGCAATGAGGAAGTCCGCAAAGCCCGGCGCGATCTTTTCGTACCGTGCGCGGAAGTCAGAGTGTTGATAGATGTCGGCGAGCCCAGCATAGGCTTCCGGCGGGCACGCCTGCCCCCACATGCGGGCAACCCACGCCCGGTGCCGTTCGATCAACGGTTCGAGCGTCCGATCGTCGGGCTCAATCCCTGCCTTCATCTGCGCGGCGAGCTCCTCTTCAATCGGCTTCAGGTCCGCCATTGCGTCGGCCATCGCGCCGTCGGGTTGGCCGGCCGAGCGGTCCTTCCCCGCTTCAATTCGTTCCTTCATAGCCTGCCCGTATTTTTCCTCTAGCCAGGCCTCGTATTCGTCCTGCTTTTTGGGGTCCACGACGCCCGAATACAGATCGTTATCTTTCATCACATGATCTCCTTTGATTTCGGCGATCGTGCGGTCGATCGTCCTGAGCATTTCGGCGAGCCGCTCCGCTTCCCCTGCCAACCGTTCGCGCTGGTTTTTCAACGCCTCCAGCCGGTCGAAAGCCGGATCGTCGAGGATGCCTCCGATCTCGGCGAGCGGGATGCCCAGCTCGCGATGGATCAGGATTTGCTGCAGCCGCAGCAACTCCTCCCGTCCGTAGTAGCGATAGCCGTTGTCGCCGACATGGGCGGGTTCGAGCAGGCCGATATCGTCATAGTGGTGCAGGGTACGGATCGAAACGCCCGCCAACTGCGCAACCTGTTTGACCGTATGCATGACTTTTCTCCCGCGCCGTTCCGCAGAACGTCTCGATAGTCCCTCACGCCACGTGAGGGTCAACACCTGCCCCGAGAAAAATCCTTGAATTCTAGCTGCCGCGGCAACTCCGCACATGGTCCCGCAAAGACTTGGTTCACAGTCACGGATGCGGACAATGCCGCGTTCTGCAAGCTGCTGCGCGAAGCCCATCCAAGTTTCGATTCAATCGAATTGAGTTCGGGCATCGCCTTTCTCGACCGCCGAAAGAGGGGCGGGAGCGTCTCGCCGAGACCGCCGCACCTTTAAACGAGAATGCGGGTCGGCTGCAAACGATTGCAGCTCATAGTTCGGTAAGAAGGGGGCGCCCAGAACACATGAATTTCTCGACATGTGGAGCGCCAATCTTTCCGCTACAGCAGGCAGCCTGACAAGGATTGGGCTCGGAATTAGCTTTCAAATTCATATTGCACGTCTGCTTGCTCGCCCAGGTCACCAAAAACCGCCAGTCCGAAAGCCACCTAAGTGGACGCGTGCCATCATGGGTTCGTCCAGCACGTGCATCCGGCCGAAATCACCGTTCTCGCCCATTCCTCGATCCATGTGTGCGCAGAGACGTCCCTACGCGATCGAAGGCGAACGCCGCCCCAACAGGTTCGTCGATGGCGTTCTAAAGTACCACCGCACTATGGGTACCACGCTGAACACATTATTCGACAGGGTTCCAGATAGATAGGTTGAGGAGTTCGCCCCTACCACGGCACAGATCAGTGAGAACCCAGGTCTCGCCGAAGAACTGGAGCGTCCCATACCGATCCCCGAGTGCAAACGCCTGCTGGCTGTGGTGGCGCAGCGCAAATATGTCGCGCTTGATAGGGCAGCGCTGACGCTATCGCACCTCGCAGGATTGTGTGCGGGAAATCGCCGGATTCATCCTGAGGGACGTATTTGAGGCCAATGGCGATGTTCGGGAACAGCTCGTGTTCGCGGCACCATCGCCAGGGGCTGGCACGAGCGGGTCGGTCATGAGCGAACGCCTGCGCCTCAGTCAGCGGTCACAGGCTGGCGCAAATGTATACCCCGCCGACACTGTCGCGAGGAGAAGAGCCTGCGTCATCGAGATCGTGTGAAGCGGGAAACTAGAACCTTCCTCCGAAGCCAAATCGCGCGCCAAGTGCTTCCGTCCCGCTCGCACTGTTTGAATAGCTCAGCCCCAGATCGATGGTCAATGCATTGGGTGTAGTAAGGGACGCACCGGTAGAAACCTGCGCGAACGCACTCGATCCATCAAGGGCAGAAACACCGCCCGTTAACCCCAGCCAGGGCGTGAAGACCGTGCCACCTTCAAGGGCGAAGCTGCGCGCGAGTTCCGCCCCAAAACTAGCCCGGAACTGTTCGATAGTGAACCCTCCGCTGCCGATGATCGCACCAAGTCCGTTCTCAACCTCATAGTTATGAACCGTCTCGTTGATATAAACGGCCCGCAGCCGTGGGGTCAGAGTGGTCAACTCATCGAGTTGCCACACACCGCTGATCGAGCTGTCTAACAGCAGGCGGCTGGTATCGAATGCCCCATCCCAGAACTCGGTATCGATGGTGTTTGACGATCCGCCAACGAGCAGGTTCGTATCCCAGAAGACACCATCTCCGATCTCGAACGACGCATAGGGACCGACATGCCAGCCCGAACCGCTCAGGAAAGTGTCGTTACCCATCGGGTCACGCATACGATCGTAGTTGAAGGAGAGGCCAACCAGAGCCTTGTCGTTGAGAAGATAATCGGCACCAACCGAGAGCAGCGCGAACGTTCCCCAGCGATGGGTGTCGTCTTCCCGATTGAAGGCCAGAACCTTTCCATCGATCCAGATATTGAAGGGATCGGGTTCGATATGGGCTAGCCCATCGGCGGCATTGATCGCGGTGTTGATCTGAGCCGTGCTGGTGGCAAAGGACAATTCAAATCCATTGCCGTTTGGCGTGAGATCACTTTGAATCGGAGCTCCACCGGCCTGCAACCGGCGACGTTCCAACAACGAAGGTACGTTGATATTGGACATCAGCAGGTTCATCCGTGCCTGGACAAATCCGCGCACTTCCCTGTCGATCTCACGTGCCACCTCCTGAGGATCGTAAGTGAGATTGTAGAACACCGACCCAACATTGGACTGCCCCAGTGCGCTGGTCAGCTGAAAATCGACTTTCACCTCTCCGGAGTAGCCAGGATTGGGCCTGAATTTGAGGTAGAACTGCAGCTCCGTTGGGCCTGAGGCCTGCGCATACTGACCGTGGACGATTTCTGCTATACCCGCATTGGATGGGGTAACCTCTACGATATCCGCTTTAACGAACGGGCCACCGGTGGCGTCTTCCGTGAGATCAACATTCTTGGGCGTCTCGCCCTCGGGAACATCCTGTTCTTTGTCTGCAACGGTCACCGCGCGTTTAGCGACGACCAACGTGTACTCGGCCGTTGCCGAATTGCCGCTGCCGTCATGAACACTGATTGTGAATGTGTATTCGCCCTCGGCGTCTTTAGCTAAGGGGCGGGCGGTCAACTGGCCCGTCGACGCATTGACCACCATGCCTTCGGGCAGTTCGCCGTCGACTAGGCTGAAGAGCAGATCCTCACTCGTGCCCACGATGGAGATATCGGCGGTATAGTCTTCGCCTGCCATTGCTTCGGAAAGTTCGCCTGGAGCTGGGTCGAAAACCAATTCTTCGGCCCGGGTAACTGCAACCGTATAGGTTCTGCTCGTCCCGTCTTGGGCTCTAGTTACGATCGCCACTGTGTTGGCGCCTATATCCAGACGGATGTCTTGTGATTGCGCGCCTGACGCCACCAATTCTCCGCCGACATTCACGGTCGCCGTTTCATCGTCCAGGGTAGGTGTGAACGCGATCTCGGTGACGTTGTTGTTTACGCGCAGCGAATACGCCGTCGTAGCGGCAGAAAACGCCGGTTCGAGTGTGCCTTGGCTGGCCGCAAGTGCCGAAAGGTCAGCATTGCTCGATTCGGCGCGATCTATTTTGACGGTGTAGGTCTGCGTGGAACCGTCTTCCGCCGTGACCACGATGGTCACGGTGTTGGTTCCTACGTCGAGACGGACGTTCTGCGAGGTTGCGTCGGAGGCGACCGCCTGGCCGTTCACAGTGACGCTTGCGGTGCCGTCATCGACGGTGGGCGTGAAGTTGATTTCGGTAACGTCGTTGCCGACAGCGACAGTATAGGCAAACGTGCTGGCGGCGAAGGCCGGAGCCAAAGTACCATCGCTAACAGTCAGACCAGCCAGATCGGAATTCGCCGAGGCGGCACGAGTGACGGTGACCGTATAGGTCTGGGTTGAGCCGTCCTCGGCCGTTACCACGATAGCCACCAGGTTCGCGCCGACATCGAGAGCGACATCCTGAGATGCCGCGCCGGACGTAACGGACTGCCCATTGATAGTTACGCTTGCGCTGGTCTCCTCGGCAGTTGGGGTGAAGACGATCTCGGTAATATCATTTCCAACATCGATGGCATAAGCGAATGTGCCCGGCGAGAAGCCGGGAGACACCGCGCCTTGGCTCGCCGCCAAACCAGACAGGTTGGAATTGTCGGATGCCGCGCGTGTGACCGTGACCGTATAGGTCTGAGTTGATTCGTCCTGAGCCGTCACCACGATGGTCACCGTGTTTGCGCCGACATCGAGACCGATATTCTGCGAGGTGGAACCGGACGTGACGGCCTGACCGTTGACAGTCACGCTTGCGGTGGTCTGTTCCACAGTTGGAATGAAGGCCATCTCGGTGACATCGTTCCCGACATCGACAGAATAGGCAAATGTCCCCGTGTCAAAATCTGGAGACAATGATCCGACGCTTGCTGACAAACCTGCGAGATCGGAATTGTGCGATGCGGCTCGCGTAACCGTGACCGTATAGGCCTTTGTCGTGCCGTCCTGAGCTGTCACCAGGACGGTGACTGTGTTTGCACCGACATCGAGGTCTATGGCCTGCGAGGAGGAACCGGACGCGAGGGCTTGGCCGTTTATGTTGACGGTCGCGGTATCGTCGTCAACGATAGGCGTAAACGAGATTGTGGTCACGTCATTGCCGACAGCCAGGGTGTATGAGGTGGTGTCCGCAGCGAATTCAGGACTTAGAGTTCCTGCGCTAGGGGCAAGCCCAGCCAAATCCGCGTTGCTCGATTCCGCGCGGGTTACCGTCACTTCGTAGATCTTTGTCGTGCCGTCCTGAGCTGTAGTCAGGACGGTAACTGTGTTTGCACCGACATCGAGGTCTATGGCCTGCGAGGCGGAACCGGAAGCGAGGGCTTGGCCGTTTATGCTGACGCTGGCAGTATCGTCGTCAACGGTGGGCGTAAACGAGATTGTGGCCACGTCATTTCCGACATCCAGCGTGTATGCAGTCGTGCCCGCAGCGAAATTCGGATTCAAAGTTCCTGTGCTGGGCGTAAGCCCGGCTAGGTTGGCATTGCTCGACTCAGCACGGTCTACCGCCACATGATACGTCTTCGTCGATCCGTCTTGAGCCGATACTATGATTGTGACTGTGTTGGTGCCAACGTCGAGATCTATGTCATGTGAGGCAGAGCCGGACGCAGTTGCCTGTCCATCAACGGTGACCGTGGCATTGTCTTCGTCCACGTTAGGTGTAAACGAGATTGTGGTCACGTCATTGCCGACAGCCAGCGTGTATGCGGTGGTGCCCGTAGAGAAATTCGGATTCAAAGTTCCTGTGCTGGGCGTAAGCCCGGCTAGGTTGGCATTGCTCGACTCGGCGCGGTCTACCGCCACATGATACGTTTTTGTGGAGCCGTCCTGAGCCGTTACCACAATCGAAACTGTGTTCGTGCCGACATCGAGGTCAATGTTGTGTGAAATCGAGCCGGATTCGACGGCTTGGCCGTTTATTGTCACTGTTGCGGTGCCGTCATCAGCGGTCGGAGTAAAGGCCAGCTCAGTTATCTCGTTCCCGACCTCCATGGTGTAGTTCGAGGTTCCAGCGGTGAACGTTGGATTCAGACTACCTGTGCTCGGGGCAAGGGCTGCCAAGTTGGCATTGCTGGACGGGCCCGCCGAAGGCGTCACGGCGTTGCTCGGAGCACTTTGCCCGCTGAAGGTAGTCGCGTTAAGCTTGGATACGACGGTGAACGTGTAAGATGTGCCATTGGTCAGACCTGGCACAGTAATGGGGCTACCGGCTCCCTCGATCTCGATGTCACCCGGGCTAGACGTGACAATGTAAGATATTGGCGCCGGACCCGACGTGGGCGCATCGAAACTGATGACTGCGTGCCCGTCACCTGCGGTGGCGCTGACGTTTTCAGGGGGCTGTGGTGCGTTCGGATTATCAACGCCGCCGCTTACATTCACTCGAAAGTCAACGGTTGCACCATACTCATAAGTTCCACAAAGGTTCGGCGAACCATTGTATTGCATGATCATACGGCCATACATGGTTCCATTATACGCGCTTGAAGGAATAGTTAGCGCGCCCGAAAAAGTTCTGAAAGTGGAAAATTCAACACCGCCGGAGTCATAAACCAACTCATTTACTGAATCGATCTCACCATCTTGGTTCAGGTCAAGCCAAACCTTGACATATTCTGTGTAAGGTTGCCCGTCAGTATGGACATCAACTTCAACCGTCGCACTGCTGCCGGCCTCCAGCGAGGCGATATTGCTTCCACTTGTATCGTAAAAACCGACGACCGGAATAGCGACGCTGTTTGGCCCAACCTGCAGGCGCGAGACCCACTCATAGAACTTATCAGCATTGGCACCTTCAGATGAGCACAGCGGAGACTGCGCCAAAACCGGAGAGGTGCCCGCCAGCAGAGAGAATATTGTCAAGAGCGCCAGCGCGGTGAGGAAAGTAAAGAACGAACCCACACGTCGCGTCAGGTTCGCGATACGCGAAATGTTAGTCATGAGCCCCAAGCCAAATATACATCTAGCGCTGCACCGCCGGGATGTCTGGACGCGCTATTCCAAACCGAGTCGTTCTGAATCGGGGCAGTTCGAGATGCTAATAGGACAAAGGTAAACGCGAGCCAATACCGGTTGCCAATGAATCGTCGTTAGAGCCTCGGTGGGACGATTTCGGGCGTGCGAAAAGCGCCAGGTTGACCCCAATCAAATCGCCAGCATCGGTACCCAGGGTGATTGAAAGTCGTTGGCGTTCGATGACACCACACGCAACACATTATGAGGTTCTCGAAATCGCCGAAACGGCCCGTATTTCTTGGAGTTTTGCGAAACATGCAGTGCTTGGTCGCTTGAGTGGGCAACGGCAACATAATGAACCCATCAGATCACGCCTATCATGAGGTTTTCATGCGGAAGCCCGAGCGCCCACCGATTCCGAGTTCAAACGATTGCTGGCTGTGGTGGCGCAGTGAAACATGCCGCCCGAGATTGTCCCGGCCGGCGCCGCCGAAAGCGCTGCATTCTAAACTCGCTCGGTGGGCTTCTGCCGAACAGATGCAGTCAAGAATATAGATTGCTCGATCCTTGCTGGAGCTGCCGGAATGCGGCTTCATCGCATCTGGAGGTAACGAGGTGGGGTGCCGATGCTCCTTCCGGCCTTTTTCCTACGGAGCCAACCCCGGGCGCAGAGAAGAGCAAATGACCCCAAGGGGTCGGCACCTGCCGCTCCCTCGATGGAACAATATTGGAATCCTCACCACGTTGCGGACGGCCCGTGCACAGCAAGTCTGTGAAGTGTTCAGCATGGCTTATGGCCGAGTGGGGGTGATGGGGCGGACGCCCCCCCGGCGGCATCAGTGTGCCATAGTGGAGGTGTTCAACACCACTTGAGGAGGCGTCCATGTCGGAAGTCACCCACAATCGGAGTTGATATTGCGAAGAACGTTTCCATGCGCACGGTGCAGATGCCGAAGGGCGAGCGCTGTTCAGCCGGAAGATCAGCCGAACAAAGCTACTTGAGTTCTTCGCTCGGCAGCCACGATGTTCGGTGGCGTTGGAGGCATGCGGAGGTGCGCATTGCCGTAATCGTGCTTATCCCCCTCGCCTTTGGGGAGCGACGATATCCTTGTTGGAAACCGGGCACATGCCTCTGTAACCCAATTGGGCTAGACAAACAGGAGGTTGTTCATCGCCCTATGAGTGCTCTTCCCCCTAGCACCGGTCGGTTATCAGGCCAAAACCGATCGCACCGCTTCCCACCTCTGCTTGTCCTGAGCCAGCAGGAGATGTCCCTGCGTTAGGGTGGGGGTATAGAATCGCCCATCAAGCAAAGCGGCATAGCCGCCCGCTTCGTGGTGGATCAGGGTCCCGGCGGCGTGGTCCCAAGGCATAAGGCCGGCGTTCAGGGAAAAGTCCATGCTGCCTTGGGCGATGAGCCGGTATTCGTAAGCCGAGCAGCGGAAATTGGTGACGCGGGAAAAGGTGGTGCAGCGGTGGGCGAGGTCATTTTGCTGGGAACGGGCAAAGAGCGGTATCGCGACCAGACCAGCCATTTCCCCCACCGGCCTCCCGGCTCTTACACGCAGGCGATTTGTCGCTCCCTGGGGCGTATGCAAAAAGGCCCCATGACCTTTGCGGGCGCGGATGGTTTCGCCGGTGAGCGGATAGTGGATGGCTCCCGCTATCGTTTCCCCGTAGCGGGTGATCGCGACCATCATTCCGAATAGGGGAACACCATTGGCGAAGTTCCAGGTGCCGTCGATGGGATCGACAATGATGGCCGTTTCGGCCTCTCCAATGGCGGCAAGGGCCGAGGCGTCGCGCGCCACCATTTCCTCGCCTACAAAGAGAGCACCTGGCAGCAATCTAGAAAGTTCGCTCTCAAGCGCCCGCTCGGCGCCTTCGTCGGCATCGGTTACCAAATCGTCGATGTTAGTTTTGGTGCGTACCGGGAGCAGCTCCAGATTGAAGAAGCCCGGCAGGACGATGGCTTTTCCCACAGCGACGACCGTGGAGCAGATGGCGTCCCAGAGATTGTCATCTAGCCCGCTCATGATGCGCGGGTTTCGAGGTAGGCTTGCAGAGCTTCGGGTTCGTCCGTCTGAATGATGTTCACGCCGGCGGCGATCAATGTTCCCCAGATCGCGTCCGGGTCCCCGAGCGCTAGGCTGTCGCGAAAGCCGCTGGAATTGACCGGGTCCAGAGTGTTGACCCACACCGATAGCCCGGCCTCTGCCAATTCCCGGGCAGCGCCGGAGAGGATGTCGAGATTCTCAAATTTGGTTTCGCACATGAAGGCGCCGGATTTGCCGACCCGTTCGGGAAGCGAAGCAAGGTTTGCGCTGGTGAAGCGGGCCATGGCCATGAAGGGGATGCCGTCACCGCCTGCCTGGCTGCTCAGCCAGGAGAAGCCGGTTTCATTATCGGTACTGGCCTTGAGGTCGACCTCGCGCGCCACGCTCATTTCTTTGGCCAGATCGGCGACCTGGGGGAAAAGCGACATGTCCTTGAGGTCCAGGTCTACAAAGATGCGGCCGCGGGTGGTCTCGAAGACCTGCTTAAGACTGGGCACGGTATGCTCGGTCATTTCAGCGGCCTCCCCACCATCGCGCATGCGTAAGGTGATTTTCTGCAGATCGGCGAGGTCGAATTCCTCCGGCTTGCGCGCAACGCCGGCCATGCGCTCGAGCGTGTCGTCATGCAGCACGAACAGTTGGCCATCCGCGCTTCGGCGCACGTCGATTTCAACGATTTCATATCCCTTGGCGATGGCCGCTTCGATGGCGGCGATGCTGTTTTCCGGAGCACTGCGCCAGGCTCCACGATGGGCGGCTATGGCGCATTTGCGGCCGCTGGTGGAAATGAAATCCATATAGTCTGACATTTAGCTGTCTTTCTTGGTGTTTGAGAGCGATTGGCCTGTCACTGCATCGAAGATGTGAAGGTGCCGTTGCGGGAAATGGAGGGAAACTTCGGAGCTGTGCAGCGCAGTCTCCTCGCCCGGTGCGGTAGCGATATTGATTGTCGTTCCCGAACGGAGGCGGGCCGACAGCACCTCGTGCGATCCGAGATCTTCGCGATATGCCACACGGGCGGGGATGGGCGAGGTGCTCGCATCGACCGGACCGATGCGGACGTCCTCGGGGCGGATGCCGACCATGACGTCTCCGCGCAGGTGCGAAGCCAGCAGCACTTCGCCTGACGGCAGGCGGAGCATGGTGCCGTCCCCTTGCGCGGGGAGGATATTCATGGGGGGTGCGCCGATGAACTGGGCCACAAAAATCGAGGCGGGGCTGCGATAAACCTGCTTTGGGGTATCGAACTGCTCGATGCGGCCATTGTTGAGAATCAGGATGCGATCGGCCAAGGTCATGGCTTCGACCTGATCGTGGGTGACAAAGACAGTCGTCGCCCCGATGCGCCGGTGCAGATCCGCCAGTTCCATGCGCATGTCGTGGCGCAGCTTGGCGTCCAGATTTGACAGGGGTTCGTCGAACAGCAGCACCGAGGGTTCGCGGATGATGGCGCGGCCGATGGCGACACGCTGGCGCTGGCCACCTGAAAGTTGGCTCGGGCGGCGGTCCAGATACTGGTCGAGCGAGAGCATGGCGGCCACCGCGGCGACGCGTTCCTGCCGCTCGCCTCGCGGAACGTTGGCAACCTTGAGGCTGTAGGCAATGTTGTCCCGCACGCTCATATGAGGGTAGAGCGCGTAGTTCTGGAAAACCATGGCGCAGCCGCGGTGCTTGGGCTCGAGATCCTGCACCTGCCGGTCTCCGAAGGAGATGGTCCCGCCCGAGACCTTTTCGAGGCCCGCCAGCATCTGCAGCATTGTGGATTTTCCGCAGCCCGAGGGGCCGAGCACGACTGTAAATTCGCCCGCTCGGAAGGTCGCCGAAAGAGGTGGGATGACCTCATTTGCATCATAGGATTTGGTCACCGCGTCGAGAGTGATTGGAAGCGCTGCGGACTGCAGCGATCTTTCAAGTTCGGTCATCTTGTTATTTCTCCGACAGCGCGAAGCCTTGGACGATGTGGCGCTGCAGGAGCGCAACCATGAGAAGGGGAATGATGCAGACAACGACTGCACCGGTCATGATGAGGGGGAAGTCGGGTACCTCACCCGAACCGTCCGGTGCCAGCCGGGCGAGACCGACCACTGCGGTCTGCATGTCCGGCGTGGAGGACGCGATGAGCGGCCAGAGATAATTGGTCCAGCCGCTCAGGAACATCATGATGAAGAGCGCCAGTATTGGTGTTCTGGTCAGCGGCAAAAGGATGTCCCACATGAACCGCAACGGGCCCGCGCCGTCCATCTTGGCGGCCTTGACCAGATCCTTGGGCATCGAGCGGAAATACTGCCGGAACAGGAAGGTGCCGGTGCCCGTGGCCAGCAGGGGCAGCACCAATCCGACATGCGTGTTGAGGATGGAAAGCTCCAAATAGGCCGGATGGCCCAGGACGGCCTCCAAGATCTGCGTCAATCCCGTCAGATCGAGTAGGGCATTGAGTGGCGAGAAGATGTTTGAAGCGACTTGATAGCTGGTGATCACCCGGGTTTCGAGCGGGAGGAAGTTCGTCGCAAGGATGAGCGCAAAGAGCACCGTGCCAAGGCGGGATTTGAAATAGACTATGGCGAAGGCTGCCAGAAAGGATAGGGCGCTGACGCCAACCGCCTGCACCAGCGCCACAAACAGGCTGTTGGCGAGCTGAATGGGTATGCGCGTTTCGGTGAAGACGCGGACGATGTTGTTGATCAGCTGGTCGCCTGGGACGAGCGCTACGCCGTTGAGCAGCACGTAGTCGTAAGACTGGCTAGCGGTCATCAGGGTGAAATAGAGCGGGCCAAGGATGTAAAACATGCCCAGGACCAGGAATATGGTCGCGGCAATATTGATCGTGCGCGCGTTTTCGATCATTGCGGTTATCTTTCGTATTTGACGCCGCGCTCGAAAAGCACGAATTGGGCGAGAACGAAGATGAGAACTAGGACCATCAGTATTGCGGTCTGGGTGGCCGCCCCGGACAGGTCATATCCCTGGAAACCATCGACATAGATCTTGTAGACCAGCAGAGACGTGGCGCCGCCGGGCCCACCCTGGGTCATGCTGTCGATAAGGCTGAAGGCCGAGGTTATGCTCTCTGTGTATTCCAGCACCATGGCCAGAAACAGCTGCGGGCTGATCAGGGGAATCTGAATGTCGAAGATGCGCCGCCAGGGTCCTGCGCCATCCATGGCGGCGGCCTGGTATTGGGCTTTGGGGATCGATTGCAGCCCGGCGAGCAGGATCATGAAGTTAAACGGGATCCCGCCCCAGACATGAGCCCCGATCAGCATGACGAAAGCATCCGTGCCGTCGATGCCTGGGTTCCAAAACCCGGGAGCCAGCGCGTTGAGGGGAGCGAGCAATCCCACAAAAGGGTTGAAGATGAAAAGGAAGATGACACCGATCGAGGCACCGGCAACCGCCTTGGGCCAGATCAGAACGTTGCGCGCCGGATGAGCGATGCGCACGTGGCGTTCGGCCGCGATGGCAAGGACCAGCGAGACTGAAACCGCAATTGTGGGGCCGATCACCATGAACAACACGGTGCGCCATATCGAGGTCCAGAAGTGGGAATCAGACAGGACACGCGCGAAGTTGCTCCATCCCACAAACATGGAGCCGCCGCCGAACGGACGTTCCAGAAAGAACGACCAGTAGAAAGCCTGAAAGACTGGGATATAGAAAAACAACGTGACCACCGCCAGCATTGGAGCCAACAGCAGAAGCGGCAACCAGCGATGGTGAAACAGGCTCGACATTGAATGTGTCCGATCCGGGAGGGTGTGCGGGAAGCGCCACACACCCTCTGGTTGAGGAAGATCGATAAACGCTTAGGGCAAGGGGACGCCCTGGTAGGTTTGCTCGAAGCGACGGAGCAGTTCGTCACCGCGCGCCTTGGCATTGTCGAGCGCGACCTGCATGGGCTGCTCACCGTTAAAGGCCCTCTGGGTTTCTTCGATGAAGATCTCCCGGAACTGGACGTAGAACCCAAGTCGGATGCCACGGCTGGCGTCGTTGCCGGCCATATCGAGCGATTCGACGCCCACGCGAGCGGTGGCGAACTCAGGCTCGTCGATGCGGCCATCGGCCTCGAGCAGGTCGAGGGCGGTGTTGGTCACCGGCACATAGCCGGTCATGCGAGTGAACGCGATTTGCTGCTCGTCCTCACGCAGAAAATCAAGGAACGTTTTGGCGGCTTCGATCTCTTCGTCCGAATGGCCCTTCATGACCCAGATGGAGGCGCCCCCGATGAGGGTGTTATAGCGCTCATGCCCGTCGTAAATTGGAGCGTAGGCGATTTGAACCGTATCGCCCAATGCCGCATAGGCGGCGCCATATGAGCCTGTCGAGCCTTCCATCATCGCGCATTCTCCGGCATTGAACGCCGAAGTGTAGTCGCCTGCCCGCGTGTCCTGTCCCAGCCGCAACAGGCCAGCTTCGCGCCACGACACGAGGTTCTCCATGTGCTGAGCGACCAAACCCTCGTTGAACACATATTCGGCATCGAGCCCTTCATATCCGTTGTTGCGCGAGGCAACGGGAACGCCGTGTCGGGCCGAGAACTGTTCGAGGACGCGCCAGGGGTGGCCGTCGGTAACCAGCGGACAGTCCGAGCCGTTGTCCCTCAGCTTCTGGGCCACTTCGATTACGCCTTCGTAGGTATCGGGTATCTCGGTTACCCCCACTTCCGCCAAAAGATCCATGTTGGCGTACATGATGAGGGTCGATCCGTTGTAGGGCTGGGAAAAGAGCGATCCGGTGGAAGTTTCGTAGAAGGACCGGGCTCCGCCGATATAGGCCTCCCAGTCGACCTCGGGCATGATTTCTTCGACCGGAACAACGGCATCGGAAAGCATCAGGTCCAGGGTTCCCGCATCGAAGAACTGGATCAGCACCGGGCTGTTGCCGGCGCGGTAGGCGGCGATGGCCTTCTGCATACCAATTTCGTAGCTGCCTTGGCCGATGCAAGACACATTCACGTCTTCATGGGAGGCATTGAAGGCCTCGCAAGCCTCGAGAATGGCTTGCTCGGGCGTGCCGGTATTGCCGTACCAGAATTCGATATCGGTTGCTTGGGCTGAGCCGGCGCCAAGCGTCAGCGCCACGGAAAGCGCGGTTAACGTCGTCATTTTCATGGGGATGTCTCGCGATGAGGGTTCAGAAAGCGCCGAGGCGCCTGGTGCAGCCGCGTTATTACACTTTGCGTGTAACAATTGGGTGACAGCGCGCGATCATCTCATGGGGCAAACTGCCCTATTGAAATTGACGGTTTAGCGGTATTGCGCCACCGTCAATTTCCACGCAGATTGTGATTTCCAGCATCTGGGGAATGAATTGACGTATTCGCCTCGCGCCCTGATCTCGCCGACCTTCCTGCGGCAACCGCCCAGCGAGGTGGTTTCCCCAAACGAACGCAAAATCCTCAAGCTGATCTGGCGACAGATGGGTATTTCCCGATCGGAGCTGACGGGCAAATGCGACCTGACCCAGCAGTCGGTCTACCGCATCATCGACGGGCTGGTGGAGCGCGCAATACTTGAGATGGGCCCCCCGAAGGCTGGTGCTGGCCGAGGTCAACCGAGCCCCACCCTGCGGTTCAACAGCCGTTATGCCTATAGTGTTGGAATATCGGTCAACACCGACACGATGGGCATCTGCCTCATGAACTTTTCAGGGCAGATCGTGGCGACCGACAATCTGGCGCTCGATGGGGTCGGGATGGACGCGGCGCTTGAGCAGGCTGGGACGATCATAGCCCAACACATCGAACAGCTTGAACTCGATCCTGATAGGGTGTTCGGCATCGGCTTCGCTATTGCCGGCTTCCGGGTTTCTGGGACGCAGTACAACGCGCCTCTGCCGCTGCATGAGTGGTCGCTGGTCGAATTGGGACCATTGCTGTCGCGACGCTTCAGCAGGCCGGTCTGGGTCCACAATGGCGCCAACACCGGCGCGGTGGCCGAAGCCATGTTTGGTGTAGGCCGCTATATCGGGGACTTCGCCTATCTTTCCTTCAACTACGGTTTCGGCGGCGGGCTGATCTGCGACGGGGAACTGCTCGTCGGAGGCAATGGCAATGCGGGAGAGTTTTCCGGCATGTTTCATAGGGATGAGAGTCCCGACCGGCCCGCTCTGCAATATCTGATCGAAACCTTGCAGAAAAATGGAGTAGACGTTCCCTCGATCAGCTATATGCGCAAACATTTCGATCCGACATGGCCGGGAGTGGATACATGGATTACACGGGTCGCGCCTATGCAGGCGCGGCTGGTCAACGCCATTGCTGCGGTGTTCGATCCCGCCGCGATCGTCTTTGGCGGCCAGGTTCCGAAGGAACTCGCCGTCATGCTGATCGAAAAGTCCACGAGCTACGATCAACCGCGCTATGGCGTTTATAAGCCGCGCCCCAAACTTATCGTTTCCGATGTTGCTGGCGATGCCTCTGCCCTCGGTGCGGCGATCGCTCCGTTCAAGGCAGAGTTCTATTGAAAGCCGTTTTACGGCGGCCTTGAGTTGGGCGATTTCCCAGCCCGTTGAGTGCTGCCGTGGTGGGATCCACAATGTGAGTTCCGCCGTTATCCCGTGCACATCACGCACGCGATGTCCTCATGTGAAAGATGCAGTGCGGGATTGGTCAGCACCAGACCGGATGCGGCGAGAGGGTGCGGACTCCGTCCGCCTAGTCGGCGCCCGACCAATAGGTGGGGCGAAGCTCCTCACTACCTGCAAACATCGACTCAGATGTCCGCTTGTAGATGTGATGCCCGTTCGGTTGCTCTGACAGCAACGGGGTTGGAACTGGGACGGGCGCTATCGGCCGGATCGGGGTGGTAAGCGGAACGTCAGGTTTGAGGTGGCTGCGATGGAAACCTGTTCTTCTTTTGACTAACGAGCTTCCCGGCAGCGACCTCTATTTTGAAATAGCGCGCCCTGTCGCGAGGCACTCGGTGCCGACTAGGTACGGGTGAGCGCTCGTGCTCTAAGGCGTCTATTAGCTGTAGTAATATTGTGTCATTGCCCGGTTATTGCCCGTTCATAACGTTCCGGCGCCGACCCTAGCGGTCGATGTGCAAGAGATTTCATGAACGGAGACCAAGATGACACTCCTTGACAGGATGGTCCTGGTGTCGGCTGCGGTTCTGGCCCTGGCGGCGCCCGCAATTGCCCAGGATGACCGTCCTTCCATTACGATCGGCGTGCAGTCCCTTCCGGCCGGCTTTGATCCCGGCCTCAACATTTCCAATGTCGGCCAGCGGGTGAATTATTCCATATTCGACGAACTGATCCGTCGCGCCTATTGGGAAGGCGAGAATGGTGACGGCAGCGAATTGGCACCGTCCCTGGCCGTCCATTGGCGCAACGTTTCGCCCAATGAATGGGAAGTCGATATCCGCACGGACGTGGTGTTTCACGACGGCACGCCCATGACCGCCGAAGACGTCGCCTTCTCCTTCGGAGAGGAACGAGTGTTCGGCGAGGACCGTTTGGTCGCCGTCGGTCCCACCTATTTCGGCAACTTCACCGATGTCGAGGTCGTCGACGAGGATACCGTGCGGTTTACGACAAGCGCGCCGGACCCCATCTTTCCCTACCGTTTCACAACCACCATGGGCAAGGTGGTGCCCAAAGACTATTACCTGGAACTTGGTCCCGAACAGTTCAATCTCGCGCCAATCGGAACTGGCCCTTACAAGCTGGCCGAGATACGCCAGGGGGAATTCATCCGCCTTGAAGCCAATGATGATTATTGGGGCGGCCTGCCGCCGGTCCGCGAAATCACCTTCATCGAAATCCCCGAAATGGCGACCCGCATCTCCGGGTTGATGACCGGGGAACTTGACATCATCACCGACATCTCCCCCGACCAGAAGGATATCCTGGCCCAGGCCGACGGCGTGCAGCTTATGCCCGCCCTGATCGACAATTCACGGGTTATGGTCTTTAACACCTTCGAGCCGCCGATGGACGATCCCAATCTGCGTCGCGCGCTCGCCTACGCGGTCGACCGCCAAGCAGTGGTCGAAGCGCTCTGGGCCGGCGATTCCCAGGTGCTGCCCGAATTGGTCTTCCCGAGCCATGGCGAGGAGGTGTTCGCGAGCCGCCAGGCTGCCACTTATGATCCCGAGGAGGCACGGCGGCTGCTCGAAGCTTCGGACTATAATGGTGAGCAACTCGTCCTCCGCATCCTGAACGGTTACTACACCAACTATCTCGAGGTCGCCCAGGTGCTCCAGCAGATGTGGCGCGAAAACGGGATCAATGTGTCCATCGAGCTGTTCGATGTCGGCGGAGAGCCCTCCTTCGAAGGAACCTGGCACATGCGGGCCTGGTCCAACGGCATGCAGATGCCCGACCTGACCCATCCGATCGTCAACGTTTATGGTTCGACCTCGATCCGCACAATGCCCGAGGATTTCCGCTATGTCTGGGAGCCGCCCGCCCGTTTCGACGAACTGCTCGACTTGCTCAACACCACTGTCGACCCCGAGGAACGGCTGTCCTACTTCAACGAGGCGCTGGATATCGTCGAGGCCGAAGCGCCGCAGATGGAGATGTTCCAGAACGTTGAATATTTCGGCGTCCGTGAAGGCATCAACTGGAAGCCTTACTCCTTCTTCATGATGGATTTGGGCCCCACCAATCTCTCGTTTAACTGACGCTCCCGTGGCGGGTAGCGAGCAGCGCCGCCCGCCACCTTTATTCCCGGGAGACCGATCCGGTGAAAGCCCGCGCTTTTCTGGCCCGTGCGCTGCGCATGGGCGTTACCCTCCTTGTCGTCGCCGTCGCCGTCTTCTTCATGGTGCGCCTCTCGGGCGACCCCATCGGGATCATGGCGGGTCCGGATGCCGATCCCACCTTCATCGCACAGATGCGCGAACGCTGGGGACTCGATCGGCCGCTCCATGAGCAGTTGGTCAGTTTCCTTATCGGAATTGCGCAGGGCGAGTTTGGCTATTCCATGTCGACCGGGCTTCCTGCCGCGCAGCTTTTCCTCGAGCGGCTGCCGGCAACGCTGGTGCTCGGCATCGCCAGCCTGACGCTCAGCATCGTCATCGGCCTGCCACTGGGCGTCGCCGCGGCCGTACGGCATAATTCCGCGCTCGATCGCTTCGTCATGTCGCTTTCGGTCATGGCGTTCTCCATGCCCAACTTCTTCCTCGGCGTCTTGTTCATCCTGTTGTTTTCGCTCCACCTGCGCTGGCTGCCCAGCTTCGGCAGCGGGTCGCTGGCCCATCTGGTCATGCCGGTTCTGACGCTGGGGCTTTCGAGCGCGGGCGCCATCGCGCGCTTTGCCCGCTCATGCATGCTCGACGTGCTCAACCAGCCTTACATGCTGGCCGCTCGCGCTCGTGGCATCCGCCCCCAGCGCCGGACCTTGCTGCACGCACTCCCCAACGCCTCCATTCCGCTGGTTACCATACTGGGAATGCGCCTGGGCGACCTCATTGCCGGCGCCATCATCGTCGAAACAGTCTTTGCCTGGCCGGGCATCGGCCGGCTTCTGGCGGAATCGGTCTCCAACCGCGACCTCGCGGTCGTGCAGGTGATCGTGCTGGCGACTGCGACGACCATGGTCCTCGCCAACCTCGCCGTCGATCTTCTCTATGGCTGGCTCGATCCCAGGGTACGCAAATCATGAAAACGTTCATGCGGTACATGCCCGCGAGCACGTGGGCTGCGTTCGTGTTCCTCGCCACTCTCATCGTGCTGGGGCTGAGCGCCGACTTTCTCGCCCCTTACGATTATCTCGAAACCGATCTTCTAGCGCGGCTCCAACCTCCGGTTTTCGCCGGCGGGAACTGGGCGCACGTATTGGGCACCGACGAGATCGGTCGCGACGTGCTCTCGCGCATCCTCTACGGGCTGCGCACCAGCCTGTTGATCGCAGCGCTGGGGACGCTGATCGGCGCTGTGGTCGGGACGCTTTTGGGCCTTGTCGCCGCTCATTTTCGTGGACCGATCGAACAGGTCATCATGGCGGCGGTGGACTTTCAGGCGGCGGTTCCCTTCATCATTCTCGTGCTGTTCTTCATGGCTGTCGCCGGCACGGGAATGTGGATATTCCTGCTGCTGGTCGGATTGGCGGGCTGGGAAGTCTATGCCCGCCTGACGCGCGGCATGGTGATCAGCGCCAGACAACAGAACTATGTGATGGCGCTCGAGGGGCTCGAGCTGAGCCAGTCGACCATTTATCTGCGCCACATCCTGCCCAATATCGGCAGTGCGCTCATCGTGCAGCTTACGCTCAACTTCCCGGCTACGGTCCTGCTCGAAACGGGGCTGAGTTTTCTCGGCCTTGGGGTGCAGCCGCCCAACACCAGCCTCGGGCTGATGCTGGGGCAGGGTCGCAACTATCTCATCAACGCCTGGTGGATCGCCGTCCTCCCCGGCCTTGTCATCTTCACAACGACGTTGTCGATGAGCATGCTCGGCGATTGGCTGCGCGACCGGCTCGATCCGCTGTCGCAGGGCCGATAACGCGAAGAATGATCAGAAGAGGCTGCAGGCGAGCTTTCGCGCACCGTCGATGTCGCGCAGCTCCGGCCGCTTGGCTTGGCATGCCGCAGCGGCGTGGGGGCAGCGCGGGTGGAAGGGGCATCCGGAGGGAAGGGCGGTCGGGTCGGGCGGTTCGCCGATGGCGGTTTCCTCGCGCCGGCTACGTCGCGGATCGAGTGCCGCCGAGAGCAGCACGCGCGTATAGGGATGCCGGGGCGCCTTGAAGATTTCGGCAGTCGGCCCGTATTCGACGATGCGGCCGGCGTACATGACGGCGATCTCGTCGCAGAGGTAGCGAACGCTGGGAAGCTGATGCGATATGAAGAGGTATGCCAACCCCAGCTCCTTCCTCAGCTTTTCCAGCAGCGAGAGGATTTGTGCCTGCACTGACACGTCGAGAGCCGACAGCGGTTCGTCGCAGACCAGAAGCCTTGGCCGCGCAGCCAGTGCGCGAGCGATCACCACGCGTTGTTTCTGTCCGCCGGAAATCTGGTGCGGAAAACGGTCGGCAAGGGTGGGTGATAGGCCCACAAGCGTCAGCAGCCGGTCGCGTTCGGCAATCCGATCCGCACGCGCGCCCTCCCGGGCGAGTGCCACGGCTTCGACGATCTGGTCGCCGATGGTCATGCGCGAATCAAGCGCCGATGCGGGGTTCTGGAACACCATCTGCACACTGCGCCGCAGGGCCCGGCGATCGTGAGGTGCCGCGTCCTTGAGCACGCGGCCGTCTATCCGCACAGAGCCCGCGGACGGATCCATGAAATGGGTGGCGATCCGCGCCAGGGTTGATTTTCCGCATCCGCTTTCACCCACAAGACCCAAGGCGCGGCCGGGGGCGATCGAAAGCGAGACTCCGCCGACCGCGGCGAGCGAGCGGGCCGGCGAAAACATGCCCTTGCCGGCGACCGGGAAGCGCTTTTCAACGCCCTCGAGAGCAAGAAGCGGCGTCATTGGAGCGTGTAGCCGGCCGCACCGGCCGGATGGTGGCATCGGACCATGCCGTCTGGCCCAGCGGGCATCGGCGTCGGCAGGCTCCGCGCGCACGCCGGCGAAGCGCCGCGGCAGCGCGGGTGGAAAGCGCAGCCGGAGGGGTGCTGCCCCGGACTGGGCACCTCGCCGGAGATCGCGGCGGGCGGCGGCGCTTCGGGATCGAGCGAAGGCAGGCAATCGAGCAGGGCGCGCGTATAGGGATGGCGCGGGCTGGCGAACAGATCGGCCTTGGCGCGCGATTCAACGGAACGCCCGGCATAAAGCACGGTGACGCTATCGCAGATTTCCGAAACCACTCCGAGATCGTGGGTGATGAGCACGATGGCCAGATCGCGTTGCCGCTGGATCGACTTGAGCAGATCGAGCACCTGAAGCTGCACCGTCGCATCGAGCGCGGTGGTCGGTTCGTCCGCGATCAGTACATCCGGCTCGGTGGCCAGCGCCATGGCGATCATCACCCGTTGGCACGTGCCGCCCGAAAGCTGGTGCGGATAGGCGTCGAGCCGTGTTTCCGGAGCGGAAATGCCCACCAGGGCCAGCAACTCGCAAGCCCGGTCACGCGCCGCTTCGCGGCTCATGCCCAGATGCAGCCGCAGCGGCTCGATCAATTGCCGGCCGATCGTGCGGACTGGATTGAGCGCCCCCTGCGGGTCCTGAAAGATCATGCCGATCCTCCGGCCGCGCATCGCCTCGAGTTCGCCCGGTTTCCCATTCAAAAGCTGGGTGTCCCCCAGCCGCACTGAACCCGAAACGCTTGCATTACGCGGCATAAGCCCGAGTGCGGCCAGACAGGTTACCGTTTTGCCGCAGCCACTTTCCCCCACCACGGCGTGGCACTCCCCGCGCCCAACCGACAGGCTTACGTCGTGAACGAGGGCCACTCGTCCGTCTGGCGAGGGAACGCTGACCGCCAGGTTTTCGATGGCAAAGACCGGCCGGCCTTTTCCCGCCGTATGCAGTGCGGAAACATAGGACGAAGAGATGGGCGGTGCGAGCGTCATGACGCAATCTCCACCGGTTCGGGATCGCTCTCGGGCACGTTCACGCCGCGTTGGGCGCAGTTGCGCGCGAAATCGGCGAACTGTCCACGCGCATGGGTGTGAACGTTGCCTGCATAGGTGAAATCCTGCGGGTGGGTCACAAGGCTCCGATCGCCCACCAGCGCGACGGCGTAATGCGGAGCGCCTTCCCAGCGCGAAACCATTTCGGTGGAAAGGTCCGGAAAGACCTGAGAGCCCATCGATCTTAGCCCCGTAAATGAGATGCCCTCGACATGTCCTTGCATATCGGTGTGGCAGTGGCCGTGGAAGATGTGACGGATCTTGCCTCGATGGCAGGCCAGAATCTTGTGAAACGCGTCCCAGTCGGCCACGCCCTTGGCGTCCATGGCAAAGGCGCCGGTGGGAGTGGGATGGTGGTGCATGAACATCAGCACAGGTTTGGGACTTTCGGATAGCCGCCGGTCGAGCCAGTCGAGGCGATAGGCACCGAAGGCGCCGCCCGCCGTGCCGGCGGTCTGGGTATCGAGGAACAGCAGCCGATAGGGACCATGATCGGACCAGTACTGCACGAATGGTGCGTCAAACCGATGACGGTCGCCAAACACCGTGAGGAAGTTCTCGCGATTGTCGTGATTGCCGATCATCAGATAGATGGGCAGCGGGAATCCGCGCAGCAATTGCTCGAGCTTGCGATAGGCGGTCAGCTCTCCCCAATTGGCCAGATCGCCCGTGATGACCAGGAAAGAGGCATCGGCGAAATGGGTGCGGGCGTGCTCGAGGGCCAGCCGCGTCGTCTCGTGCGTATCGTGGCCGAAGTGGAGTTCGCCGTTTCCGGTGAGGTGGAGATCGGTCATGTGGATAAGCTTGAGCAACGGGACCTCGTAACGCCTGCAATTGGTCAACAGGGGCTGCCGATATCATCCAACTGTCACGCTGCAGTGATGTTCTATTAGCATTTGTTATAGGGCGATCACGTCCCGAGGCGTTCCATGAGAATCAATCACCACCAAATCGTCGCGTTTAACGCAGCTTGCCGCTACAAGGGCTTTTCCAACGCGGCCAAGGCGCTGGGTGTCACCCAGTCCTCGGTGACCCAGAACGTTGCCAAGTTCGAGACCGAGATCGGTGCGCGCCTGTTCGAAAGGCGACGCAGCGGACTGGTGCTGACCCCTGCGGGGAGCAAGATTTATGCGGTGACCGAGGAGATCGGACATCTCTACCTCTTGCTCGAAGAGCGCATGGGCGAATATGCCCATCTCAACAAGGGACTGCTGCGCGTTGTCGCGGCTGCTTCCCAGCCGGCGCTCTCCTATTTGCGTCGGTTCAAAGATCGTCACCCCGGGATCGAATTGGCCTTCGACAACGCGAGCTGGCGGCGATGCGCCGACCTGTTGCGCGACAGGGAGGCGGACGTCGCGCTGATGCCTGAACCCGAGAATGCTGCCGGACTCTATATATGGCCCATCGAGGAGCGGGTCCACATGGCGCTGGCCCATGAAAGCCACCCATTCTATGGCGCTTCTCAGATATCGATCACCGAGATGGCGGAGACCACGATCGTTTTGGCCAGTTCGCGTTCCTTTGCGCGCTGGCGCTTCGAACGCCGGGCGGCTGAACTGGGCGTAAAACTTCAGGACGTCGTGACCGTAGGGTCGACGCCGATGGCCGTTGAGGCAGTGCGCAACGGATTGGGAATCGGCATCACCTATGGCGAGGCGATGCGGATCGAGCCGCACCTGCGCTCAATCCCAATCACCGATCTCGCCGACCCCTATTCGCTGGTTGCTGCCTGCAACAGCGACGTGCGCGATCTCGCCATCATCCGCAGCTTTTTCGACTGTATGGATTGAGTTGGGCTACCCAACCCATCCATGATCGGCCAGCGTGCGGCGCTTGAGCCTGCGGACCGTGAGGTGCTGCTCATAGCCGCTATTGCCTACGGAAACTGTCTCAGCCGGCGCGAACGCATCGTCGGGCTCGCTCCCCTCGGCCAGCAATCCGCCCAACGGACGACCAACCATGGATTCGGGCTGGGCGATACCGAACAGCGCAAGGATGGTGGGCGCCACATCCACCATGCCCCCGATCGCCTCGGAACGGTAACGGCTCTTGAAATCGGGGCCGGCTGCAAAGAAAACCGTGGCCAGTTCCTCGGCATGCAGCCCGCCATGGCTCGACCCTGCCGGTCCCTTGTCGCCGGCGTTGAGGCAATGGCCGTATTTGCGGCCTTGCGCGCCCGCATCCATGCGCCGCAACTGGAAGAACAGGTCCGGCGCACGTTCATGGTCAAGTGAAAGCAGGCTCGCCGAAAAGGTGCCGGGAACCGAACCCTGGATACCATCGCCGCCAGTGGTGAGCAGGTTGCCGCACCATGGCTGCGCCTGCATCCACCTAACGATGTCGTCGAGCACCGAATTCTCGGTGCCGCGCAGATAGAGCCCGCCGCTGCCAAAGGGAAGCAGCAGCGCGCCGGGCGATGCCGGATCCGTCGTGACCGGAAGCCCGATTTCGGCAAAGAGCGCGCCCAAGGCGATGGTCCCAGAGGTTTCCACATGCCCGTGGTCGGAGAGGAACAGAAGGTTCGGCGCGTCCTCGCCCAGGTCCCGCCACCAGGCGATGATCTCGCCGGCCAATTCGTCAACGTGGGCGAGTGCCGCGGCGCTGACCGGTCCATCGAGGCCGTCGACATGGAACGATTTGTCGGGCTCGTCCGACCACAGGATGGTGACGTCTGGAAGCAGTTGTGGATAAACGACATCGGTCAGCGCCTTGACCGCATAGCGCGAGCGCTCCAGGTCGACACCGCTCTTTGCCGGCATGGCCCCCAGTTCGGCCTCCACTGACGCCCAGAGCCGCTCCGAGCTAAACTGCGGACCGGCCATCGACAGGTAGTGCTGGCCACGCCGGGCGCCACCGTAATTGAGCAATTGGGCGGCACCGGATGCGCCACAATGGATCACGGCCATCGATCGCCCCGCATCGGCCAGCGCCGCGCCCAGCGGCGTTGCCGTCACAAGTTCCGCCGCTTCCCCAAGTTCGGCCATTTCCGAAAATTCCGCCACATCGAGAATGCCGCCCGGCTTGAGCGCGCCGCCCGCGATCTTGTTGAAATGGATGCCATGATGCTTCGGCGTCGTGCCTGTCCCCAGCCCGGTCTTGTTGACACGCGTGTGGCTTGGATAGAGCGCCCTGCTGCCACCCAGCACCGCGCCCATGTTCCGGAAGCGGAATAGGTTGGGCATGGTATTCTCGGTGACCAGATCGGGGCGCAGTCCATCCAAAACGATGATGACGAAGCGATTGCGGGACATGGAACTCTCTCGGTAGGTGGTAGCAACCTTCTAGTTCTGCCCCGTGTCACCACCTTGACGCTCTATTACGTTTCCTTATAGCACGCCCAGTTCTCTTTGAGCACACAGAAGGCTTGCGCCTACGGACGGACTGCTCCCGCCCGCTACGAGCACGGAAGATCACGAGATTGGAATCGGTTGCGTGCCTCTAGAAGAGTAGGAAGCGGCGGTTTTCGATACCGGCCCCAGTCCCATCACCCGCAACAGCGCAGTCATTGAGGTCGGGCTCGGCGTGCGGTCCAAATGAACGACAGTTCTCAGGAATGCACGACAGGTCACTAAACGACCGAAACGGGGTGGTTTGCCGACCGGAAGCTTCCGGGAGCCAAAGCCGGAAAAGCGGCCATTCAGGCACCGCCGCACTACAAATGCAACGCGCCCCCTGTTGGCCGTTGGAGCCCTTTCCTCGATCCCCAGAAGCGGTCATCGGTTTCTCGCCTCGTCTGATGCACTGAGGTGATCAGAGGAAATGATGCCTTTGGTCGTTGCGGCGGATAGAACCGAAACTAAGCATACCCTTCACAACATCGCGCCCTCCTCGAGACTCCTGCGTCGGCGACCTCCAGCTATTCCTGAAGCAGGGTGGGCCGCAGCGGTGTACCACCGTTCAACGGCGTCATCTATCGAGCTCTTCGACCAACTTCCTAATCCGACGGGTCCGAACTTCAGGTGAGCGCGCCTCCTGTATCTTGCGGACATGCTTCTGCCTGAGGCCGAAGGGGAGACGCTCGAAAGCAGCAAGGTGCCGGTCCTCCAGCGCCCCTGCGATGTCTTGCGGTAAAGGGACAGACCGCTCGTTATCATCTCTTTCGATCTTCACATCGATGAGGTCACCCTCGGCGATACCCGCCGACGTCCGCTGTGCCGCGCTGATTCCGACCAACCGCTGCCCGCGCATCGCAGCCACCCGCGTACGCCAACTGAATCCATTTATGGTGACGGTCACCGGAGGGCGCCCCTCCGGACCGAGTGCTCGGACGATTTGATCGGGAACAACCACCCCCGTTGCATTGCCCGAGGGGATGACCTGCGCCCGAAACATCGAGGCGGATGAGTTTCTTTCGTCTTCGGAGGTCATCGGCTTCTTTCCCATTCCTGACTGGCTATATAATACGCTGCGTTCGAGAAGTTACATATCTAGTCAGCTATGATCAAACCGGTGCTTGATCGAGCAGCATGGCGCCAGGTATCGCGGTAGTCGCAACATTCTTGTGTCGCCCCATTGACGACATATGAGTCGCTGGTTATGTAAATGGCATAAGCAATCGGTTGTGGTGATGACATGTCTACCGATCAGGATTTGATTTTCAGGTCGCTCTCGGACCCGACGCGGCGGGCCATGTTCGAGCGTCTGTGCCGGCAGGGCGAATTGACCGTTACCGAACTCACAACGCAGTCGGGAATATCCCAACCTGGCGTCTCCAAGCACTTGAACCTCCTGAAAGAAGCCGGGCTTATTAGCGCACGTCATCAGGGCCGCCAGACTTATTACAGTCCACAGCTCAATGCCTTGGCCCCGCTGGTGGAATGGACACGTGAGATGGCGGGGTTTTGGCAGAATAGCCTAGACCGACTGGAGAGCCTGCTGAAGCGAATGGACCAGTAGATGTAGGGGCTGGAGCCCCTATTCTTTTTCAATCCGAAAACTGCCTGAACTCGCATCGGCAAGTGCCAAGGCGGAGGGCGTTGCTATCCACAGCGGGTTCATTGACCCGCAAAACAAGGAGAAGACTGATGCAATACCTGATGTTGATCTACAAGGATGAAGCCAAGCTTCAAGCCGCGTCGGCCGAGGAAAGGGCGGCGCATGGGCAAGGCTATGGAGAACTTAATGCCGTGCTTGGTCAGGAGGGCGGAGTAGGACGGGGAACTGCCACTTGGCCCGCCAATATCACAACCGTGCGGCTGCGTGACGGCAAGACTGAAACGTCTGATGGTCCATATGTGGAGACCGGAGATCGGGTCGGAGGCTTTTTCCTTATTGAGGCGGAAGATCTTAAGGCTGCAGTCGAGATCGCCGAACGCGTGCCGGATGCAAAGTACGGCGGGGTCGAAATCCGACCGATCCAACAGTAGTCGGCCAACAACGATGCATCTCGCGATGCGGGGTGCATCCTACTGTCCCCACCCGGAAATTTTTAGGTGACGCCCTCGCGCCCATCCACGGCTCAAAAGGGGTCGACTCTTGCCCGGTCATCTAAAAATCTTGAACGTCTCAAGGGGGGGTGGGAAACAGAATGTCGGGTTTCCGGCGGCTACGCTGCGAAAGCTGCCTTTCACGGGCCAACGACTTCGGCGGTAACGCCCTCCATGGCAGTCGTTCGGCGCGGCTTTGCCCGCATCTCGAAAGCCGACAGTGCAACTGGCTGCAATCCCACGCTGCAATAACCCAATCAGCAGGGTCTTAGCGAATTCCGACGCCCCGGTGATCCGGTGAACGCTGTCGACGAATGGGCTTGGTTGCGCCCGCCGCCGATCATTGATCGCCTAGTGAAGCCTGCTCAGGTTGTCCGCGAACGGCCAGCCATTGTCGGCGGTCATTCGGTCGTAGTGCAGCCGTTCGCCGACGCTAAGCGTGCTCCAGCCGGCACGCTCTACGGCATCGACGGATACGTACAAATCCGCACCATCATCGCTCGGCGTGACAATGCCGAACCCGCGAGAAGGATCGAAGAATTTCACTGTACCGATTGCCACCGACACTCCTCCGCTTTCAGACGGTCCATGGAGATAAGCCGCCTCTACGAGAACTCGGTGGCTGGGCACCTCCCTCGTTTTCCCAATTCTCGTTGGCAAAATTACGAAACGTCTCCGCCTTCCGTGCGACCGGCGGCAACCCTTGACGTTCCATCCAGTTTCTCACGACTTGCGTGGCTTCAATTTTCGTCCGTCCCGTCTGCAAACCCACCGCCTCAGCCAGGTCCATCTCGGTTTGAATCGTGCCGATGTCGATGTCCGAAAGGTTGGGCCATTCTCTCAATAACTCATTTCGAAGGGCTGATTTTGCCAGGATGGATCGCATGGACCCATTCATATCGTACTTGAACATGGAAATGCTCCGGGCGAGAGCGGACAGCGAAACCGCTTGCACCGGAGTTCCCGGGCGAAATCTACGCTCAAGCCAATCTCATATGTGAGCACTCCGCGGCCCAATACAATGCAGGGACGTTGACCAAGTTCGAGCAAAGTCATAGCCCGGTGCTAACGGCGAGCGCGGATTGAGACCTCTATTCGAGCCAGGCGAATGCAGAGCGGGGGCCACGCAGCAGCAGCTACAGGGAGCCGACCGTCGCGGTGCATTGAGCAAAAGGGGGCACAAACCTATCCGCAGTGATGAACATCTGTGCTGGAGGTTTGCTGACTGCCCGCAGTCTTCTCGGCTTTCCCCTGAATTCCGCCCATTTCCCTTTCAGCCAGCGTGCTCAGACGCTGATAGACGCCCAATCCGATAATCAAGGCGACGCCGCCAAGCAATAGAAGAGTGGGATACAGCATCAGAGAAAGATCGCCCCGAGATGCCTTGAATACAGCGACAAGAGCTTCAAGGAGGATGGCCACCGCGATGGTGGATACGAACTTTGTCGTACTTTGACGGGCTTCCCCGGTATTTCGCATCTCACGAGGACTGAGCGATTCTTCT